>NZ_JBFROH010000023.1:111455-146531 GCF_041471425.1 Vibrio sp. 10N.261.52.C2
GACCTTGCTGACCTTGCTGATTTTGGTCATTCTGGTCTTTGGAGTCAGAATCGCCTTGCTGTTGCTGTTGCTGTTGCTTCTGAGCCTGTTCGACAATCTCTAGGTTCTTCTTCGCATAAGCATGTTCAGGGTTGCTTTCAAGAATACGTTGATACTCTTGGATCGCTTGGTCGTACTTACCTTGTTGGGCTTGAGCGTTAGCAAGGTTGTAGCGAGCATCTTCACTAGAAAGCTCTTGCAGCGTCTGCTCTGCGGCTTCGAAATCACCGGCTTTGTATTGAGCAATGCCTTTCCACTCTTGTTGGGTGAACTGTTCAGCAGCTTGTTGGAAGTCCTCGTCCTGATACAGCTGATAGCCTACTTGATCATCGGTTTTCCACGGGTTCGCAAACGCAGTATTTGGTTGGCTAAAAGAGATAACTCCAGCTAAGGCACACCAAATAACCCCTTTCCTGAATAATCCAAGTGCCGGAAGTAATAGCAAAGGCAGTAACCAGAAACCGTTGTTCACTCTGGTGTTGAGTGAGTTCTTGGTCTTGGTTACTTCCGATGTTGTTGCAACGCGGTCGAGGTAGCTCGCGATGTGTTCAACATCTGAGTTATCAAATTGAACTTCAGTGAACGTGCCACCATAGCTGCGTGTAAGCTCGCGCATGTTCTTCAAGTTGGTTCTTGCCACCACGGTTTGTCCTGAGTCGCTTTGCAGCATCGACCCCGTAGGTAACGAGATTGGCGCACCGTTTTCACTCCCTACAGCTAGAATCGACAATGTCCAATCGTTGCCAGAGAGTAGGGAGTCGATCTGCTTCTTCTCTTGGTCATCGATGTCATCAGCAATCAATACCAAATCACCTTGGTAGATCTTCGCGCGAGTCATCATATCAATCGCAAGCTTAACAGCTGATGCGGCATCACCACCTTGATAAGGCATGATATCTGGCGATAGGTTAGGCACTAGGTTTTTGATGGTGTTGATGTCTGACGTTAGCGGGCTAATGGTGTAAGCATCCCCAGCATACGCCACCATGCCTGTTAGCCCTTCCTTCCATAATGAAAGCAGATCAAGAGCCTTGTATCGCGCTTGAGTTAAGCGATTCGGCTTAATATCGGTGGCATACATTGACATCGATATGTCCATGATCACAACTCGTGCCTGCGTTTTTTCAAAGCTTGGTTGTTCGTTTTTCTCGAAGCTTGGCCCAGCTAACGCAATAACGCCGACCAGCCACCAAATACCGAAGTAAGTACTGCGATTTTTCGATGGCTTACTCGATTCTGGCGCCAAGTAACGGGCGATGTGTGACGCGAGTAATCCTTGTTTGGACTGTGTCTTGCTCAGCCACCAAATAGCGGGCAGCACGGCAAGCGCCAAGAACCAATATGGGTAGATAAAAGTAAAGTTAGACATTGTTTCTCCTAATGGCTAACAGCATAAATGCGAAGAACATTGCCGCCGACAGTGGCCATACAAACCACTCTTGTTGCGGTCGCCAGATCTTAGTGGCGTTCGTCACGGGCTCTAACTGGTTAATGGTGTCGTAAATCGTCGCTAACTCTTTGCTGTCACGCGCTCGGAAGTACTGACCGCCGGTGCGTTTGGCAATTTCTATTAGTGTACGTTCATCCAAGTCTTGAGCAGTATTGACTTTGCGCGTCATGAAGAACTCTTTGACCATCATCTCGCCTGCACCGACACCCACGGTGTAAATCGTTGCGTCGTATTTCTTTGCAATATCCGCCGCTTCTAATGGGTCTAATACCCCGGCGGTATTACTGCCGTCGCTGAGTAGAATCATTACACGTTGGGGCGCATCGCTATCGACAAAGGTTTTGGTGGCAAGACCAATACCATCACCAATCGCTGTTTGAGTACCAATCAGCTTTAACACCGCTTGATTGAGCTGTTGTGAAAGCGTATCTCTATCTAGCGTAAGCGGGGTCTGCAAGTAGGCGTGATCAGCAAATAACACCAGTCCAACTCGGTCGCCTTTTCGTCGCTCAATAAAGTCACTCAATACGCGTTTCACCGCCGACAAGCGGTCGATGTATTCGCCATTGAACTGCATGTCTTCTTGGCTCATCGAATAGGAGAGGTCGACAACTAACATTAAATCACGATGCTTCGGCTGAAACTCCACCGGTTCGCCATACCATACAGGGCGTGCGCTCGCCGTAACCAGCAGAAGCCAGATAATCACGGACAACGCCTTTGGTAAGCGACTGCTCGGTGTTTTGGTATTGCTGTCTTCTGGCAGAAATGGAAGCCTTAGGGCATTGCTCGATTCTGACTTTGGTGAGAACAAGTAAACGAGCAACGGCAGTGGCGCGATGAAGAACATCCACCACCAAACGAACTCGATGTTTAGCAAGTCCCTGCTTAGAAACATAGTGCTTAGAAAATCACTCATAACGACCTCGCTTTGGAGGAAGTGCTTTGCGAAGCCAAGTTTCGCAATCATTAACCAATTGCTGTTGAGCCTTTTTCTGTTCGTCGTTCATTAGGGCTACATCTTGATAGAGCGCTTGTTGCCACTGGGATTGTTTTGCTACAAATAACGGCTTCGCCAATTGCGCATCTAAGAACTTCAACCAATCATCACCAGACAAACCTGCAATTTTTTCACGAGGGAAATAGCTCAGTGCTGCTTGACGAACGATGTCTTGAGCTTTGCTCGGAGACAAGCCATCTTGGGACTGACTATTACTAAAGTAAGACAGCGCTTCTTGTTTCGCCTGTTGATTGTTTTTTCTACGTTTTAGAATGAAAAACACCAAGGCAATCAGGAAAATGGCTGTGATAATGACTGCCCACCAACCCCACGCCAAAGGCCACCAAGTCGGGGCGTCTGGCGCAATCACCGGACTTAAATCTAAGGGCTGTTTCATGACTGAGCTCCTGATATCTGGCTCATGAGTGACTGCGCACTCGACAGCGAGCTATAAGGTATCGCGAGAGATAACCCCATCTGTTGCAGCTGCTGTTTCTTAAGCGAAAAAGCATGGTTAAGCTTTTGCTTTTCTTTATTAGAAGAGAAATTAAACCATTGAGTTTTGCTGCCATCGGTGACCTGTTTAGAGCCTTTATAGGTGGTTTCACCTTGCTCTAGCGGGTCGTAGAAATGCACCAGACGTACTCTGTTGTGTCGGCGAATTTGACTGATAAGTGAGTAGTCACTTTCTTGGTAGCGCACAAAATCACTGAGCATAATAATATCGCTTCCTTTAGGGCAAAGCTGGTGCAGAGATTTCAGCCCATGCTCTAAGGTTGTGTCATTATGATTGTCGTGATGAGTCAGCGCTGCATTATTGATTTCTATGACTTTTTGCAAAATACGCAGTGGAGCATGGTTGCTTGCACTTGGCTTAATCTCAATGACCTCTTTGCCAGTATCGATCACCGCGCCAATTCGATCTTTTTGAGCCACAGTAAGCCAGCACAGTTGGCTAGCAAAGTGTGCAAGTTGAACCGATTTCAGCAACAAGGTTGAGCCGAAAATCATACTGCTTGATAGATCCAAGAATAAAATGACAGGCTGTTCTCGTTCTTCAGAGAAAAGTTTGGTATGCGCTTTGCCCGTTCTGGCTGTTACACGCCAATCAATGCTGCGAATGTCATCTCCCGCTTGATATTGACGAACTTCAGAGAAATTCATCCCGCGACCTTTACGGTTGCTCTCGTGTTGGCCGTTAAGCTGTGACCAAAGGCTCTTGGCGGGAGGCAACCAGCGAACAGACTGCGCTTTGTATTGCAGCAGCTCATCCAGATTTAACGTGACGCCGTCACTATGGTTGGGTAGTTGATTATTCATGCGCGTATCCCTATGCGCTGCCAACCAATGAAATAAGGTGTGCGATCACTTGGTTTGCGGTGACACCTTCAGCTTGTGCGTGGTAGCTGCGCAGTAGACGGTGGCGTAACACAGGGAATGCCATCGCTTGAACGTCTTGTGGCGTGACGTAATCTCGTCCTGCAAGCCAAGCGTGAGCGCGGGCACAACGGTCTAACGCAATGGTTGCACGCGGGCTGACACCCATGTCTAACCATTGATCAAGTTGGTCACTGTATTGCTTAGGTTGGCGAGTCGCCATAACCAGTCTGATGATGTACTGCTCAATGGTGTCTGCCATGTGAATGTTGAGCACTTCTTGGCGCGCTTCAAAGATCGTTTGCTGAGATATCTGTTGTGGCTGAGCTGATTCGTTACCTTGAGCCTCACCACGGTTGAGTCGTAAGATCTCAAGCTCGCTTTCCATATCTGGGTATTCAACCTCTAGGTGAAGCAAGAATCGGTCTAACTGAGCTTCCGGTAGCGGGTAAGTCCCTTCTTGTTCAATTGGGTTCTGTGTTGCCATTACCAAGAACAACTCAGGCAGCGCATAGGTTTTTCGACCGGCAGTTACTTGTTTCTCTGCCATTGCTTCCAGCATTGCCGCTTGAACTTTCGCCGGAGCTCGGTTGATCTCATCCGCTAGAATCAGCGAGTTGAAAATCGGGCCTGATTGGAAAGTGAACTCCCCAGTCTCAGGACGGAAGATGTCGGTACCCGTCAAATCAGCAGGTAACAGATCGGGAGTGAATTGAATGCGGTGGAAGTGACCCTCAACACAATCAGCCAATGATTTTACTGCGCGAGTTTTTGCTAAGCCGGGAGGTCCTTCAACGAGGATATGACCATCCGCTAAAAGGGCGATCATCAGTTGCTTAACGAGCTCTTTTTGACCAATGATTTGAGACTCTAGATAGTTTTGAAGGACTTCGAAATTTGTTTTGTGCATTTTGGACTCTCTGGGTATCCATTTGATTTTTATTTTGAGTATTGGTCACTGATTTCGAGGAAAAAGTTCCAGTACATTTGCGTAATTTATTTTTTCAAAATTGGAAATATTTACAAGTGGTTAGCTAAAAAAATCGTTAGGTTGTGATTATTACTATATCAATTGGTTTTTATATACAAAAGCTCGGCGGTGGGGAGTGGTTTGAGTTCGGTTGGGTCTCAGGGGGTGAGAACTAAAATTGACTCTCGACAATGCGGTATTTGCTTAGTTAATTCATGCTCAAGGTGAATATTTCTAATTGTTACATCATATTTGCAGTTTTTTGAGAAGAAAGTCTCTAGTTTTATTGGTTGTGGCCGATACATCACTCAGATTGTGCATTGCTTGTTGGAGTGCACTAAAAAAGTCCTGTTCAGGGTATACCAATAACGAGCGATTCTTTTTAAAGGTCCAAATATGTTTAAAACTAACTCTCTGAGTATCAAGCAAAAAGTTGTACTTGGAATTACCTTTGCGGTTCTTGCATCGACAGTGATTGTCGGCGCAATGGCACAACAACAAGCAAGAGATGTATTAAGTCATCGATTGATCGATATTGAACTTCCAGGAATGCTAGAGCGAATCAATGGTGAAATTGACCGAGAAGTCTCTCAGCTATTACTAGCGGCGGAGCAAATTGCTTCAAATGAATTTATTTCTGATGCTATCGAATCGACCGATCGCGATCCGGCACTAGAAAATAAACTGGTTAAACAGCTGAACAATGTTCGTAACCAGTATCAGTTGAACGATGCATCAGTGGCGAACCGTCAAACGGCTTACTACTGGAACCAAAATGGTTTCCTGCGTCAGTTAAACCAACAGCAAGATGGTTGGTTCTTTGGCTTTACGCAATCTGGACAGCCGACCATGGTGAGCATGTTCCAAGAAGCCAATGGCGAAGTGAAGATGTTTGCTAACTATCAACAACCTTCTGGTTTGGCGATGTCTGGTCTATCAAAGTCGATGGATGACATGGTTAACCTGCTGAACGGCTTTAAGATTGAAAATACCGGCTTCGTATTCTTAACCGATAGCCAAGGTGATGTTCAAATTCACCGTGAGCGTTCTCGCAGTGACTCTTCACTTCAACAACTTTACGGTCCTCAAGCAAGCCAACTACTGAACAAGTCGGGTTTTAACCTGATTACCACTGAAAGCCAAGGCCAAGAGCTGTTCGTGGCGAGCTTGTATGTGTCTTCAATGGACTGGTTTGTTATTGGTGTCGTTCCGACTGGTGAAGTGTTTGCAGAGTTAGATGCGACAGCGCAGAAGATGCTGATCATGACTGCGGTTGTGGCATTAGTGTTTATCCTAATGGGCGTAGTTCTGGCGAACAGCATTACTCAACCGATCAAGCTTTTGGCTAAGCGTTTCGGCGACTTAGGTGAAGGCGACGGTGACCTTGCACAGCGTATCGAAGTGAAAGGCAACGATGAAATTGCACAGCTTTCAAAAGGCTTCAACGGATTCATTGAAAAGATTCACGAGTCGATGAAAGAGGTGTGTTCGACAAGCCAAGCGCTTCAAGTGGCTGCAGAGAGTGTTTCGAATAAAGCTCACATCACCCACGACAACAGCCAAGAACAGCGCGACCAAACCCTTCAAGTCGTAGCTGCCATTAACCAAATGGGTATGACCATCAGTGAGATTGCATCGAACGCGGCAACCGCAGCAGAAACGGCAACTCAAGCTTCAGGCAATACGGAAGTAGGTCGCTCTGTGGTGAACAAAGCAAAAGACGCGATCAGCCGTTTGGCGCAAGATATTGAAAGCACAGGTCAGGTAGTAGAGCAACTGGCTTCTACAACTCAAGACATCGGTTCTATTCTGGGTGTTATTCGTGATATTTCAGAGCAAACTAACTTACTCGCATTAAACGCTGCAATTGAAGCCGCCCGTGCTGGTGAGCAAGGTCGTGGTTTTGCGGTTGTAGCGGATGAAGTACGTAACCTAGCAAGCCGTACCGCAGATTCAACGGAAGAGATTCAAAAGATGATCAACCAACTGCAAAGCGATGCTAAAGATGCGGTAACGGCAATGAGTGCGGGTAAGGTGATTACCCTTGAAGGTGTATCGGCTTCGGATGAAGCGGTAGACGTGCTGAGTGGCATTTCAGACCGTATCGTTGATATCACAGACCGTAACACTCAAGTGGCAACGGCAACGGAAGAGCAATCAACCGTAGTTCACACCATCAACCAGAACATTGAAGAGATTAACGCAATCAACGAAGTGACAACGAGCACGGCTGAGCAACTTGCTGAAGCGAGCCAAGAGCTTCGTGATCTATCGTCTCGTCTAGATAAGATGGTTGGTTTATTTAAGCTTTAATTCTTTCAAGCTGTAACATGGCTTAGAAAGGGATATAGACGAAGAGCTGGGGTCATTTCATCGTTAATCCGGCTCTTTTTATTAGTACGCTAATTTGCCTCTAACTGCCTTTAGCTTGATCTGGTTTCGGGCTTTGCTTTTAATCACCCTAGCATCATAGGGCGTAAATGAGTAAAATCTCGTTAGGTTTAATATTTAGGTAAGTATCATGAGCGATTTTGAAAAAGAACTAGAGCAGATGACTCAAGAGATGGGCGATGAGCCTGAGGTGAAACTGCCATCACTTGAAGAGCAAAAAGCAATTGTTGCTGAGTTCAAGCGACTAGAGGCGGAAGGCAAACTGACTCCTGAAGTGTTAGAGAAGCATTTTGGCCAGTTCAACAAACAGAATGATACGCCAATTCACTAAGTTGATTTAGACAGGTTTCATGTCTGAAAGAAGTGATATTAGCGGTTGGGTTCATAGCCTAACTAACAGATAAAGGTCTAGCGCTTGCTAGACCTTTTTTATTGCCGCTAGCGAAAGACCGAGTGGCTGACTCATGAACTATTCAATGTAAGTGAAACTCGTATCCAACACATAAAAATATCCAGCACATAAAAAAATCCCCCTTACTGAGTAAGAGGGATTCGATATGGGCAAGTTATATCCTAAAAGGCTAAGCGATTAGTCTGTGCCGTATTCTTTGTACAAACGACGACATGCGCGGCCATCGCTGTGGAACAGGTGACAACGGTGCGCTGGAATACCAATCGCCAACTTGTCACCTGATTCGATTTTCAACGTGTCTGGCTGGCGATAGATAACATCAGCATCGGCACTTTCAAGGTTTAGGTAAACCTGAGTTTCGTTACCTAGTTTCTCTACCATCATCACGTCAGCTTCAATCGTCGCGTCACCTGATTCAGCAGACATCAAGTGTTCAGGGCGAATACCCAGAGACATACGATCGCCAGCATTGACAGTCGTACCATCAACAGGGATCCAGAAAGTCATGCCATTAGAAAGTTGTACCAATACGCGTTCTGCTTCAGCTTGTTCAATGTGTACCGACATGAAGTTCATCTTCGGTGAGCCAATAAAGCCAGCAACGAAACGGTTTTGAGGGTAGTGGTAAAGGTCAAGCGGCTTACCGACTTGAGATACATAACCACCATCCAGAACAACGATCTTATCCGCCATTGTCATCGCTTCCACTTGGTCGTGGGTAACGTAGATCATGGTACAACCCAGTTGACGCTGTAGCTTGGTGATTTGCGAACGCATTTGAACACGTAGCGCGGCATCTAGGTTTGATAAAGGCTCATCAAGTAGGAATACGTTTGGTTGAGAAACCAGAGTACGACCAATCGCAACACGTTGACGTTGACCACCAGAAAGCGCTTTAGGTTGGCGCTCAAGAAGGTGACCAAGCTGAAGGATTTCTGCAGCATGTTCAACGCGTTTGTCGATCTCAGCTTTATTTGCGTTTGCTAGCTTAAGACCGAAAGACATGTTGTCGTATAGGTTAAGGTGAGGGTAAAGCGCATAAGACTGGAATACCATACCTACGCCACGCTTTGACGGTTCAACGTCATTCATGCGTTGGTCGCCAATGTACAAATCACCAGACGTAATGTCTTCTAGACCTGCGATACAACGTAATAGCGTCGATTTACCACAACCTGATGGTCCAACGAATACTACGAATTCACCTTCGTTGATGTCTAAGGTTACGTCCTTAGAAATCTGTACATCACCATATGATTTATAAACGTTTTTTAACGTGACACTCGCCATCTAGCTTGTCCTCGATCGATCAAATTTTAAGTTTTACTGCTTATCATTATAAGAAATTTTTGGGTCAGCAGTAACTGTAGGAATTGGTAAGTATTGAGTGAGTAAGAAAAAAGTGGGTGAGACTTGGCTTCTTTAACCAAGCCCACCCGTCATAGCCAAACTGATGCCCATTTCCCCCACATCCAGCTAAACCTCCCCCGTGATTCAATCACAGATTTAGCTCGATGCTAATATAAGACACCAGCGGGCAGTGAAGCCAACTAAATGAATAATGCGTCAACGCATAACACTTGCCGGTAAAGGGTTCTTACTATCCACTCTTGGATGAATGCAGTTTCGGTGAATTGGCGTAAGGGTACATCCTCCTAATGGAAAATTAACTAGGGGGAGTAGGAGGGGAGGAGTAGATAAATGGGGTTATTAATAATTGGCGATCCAGTTCAAATAAATCCACCGCGTAACGGTGATGTTGATCACGATGAGTATACGTTTTGTGATTGCAGTCTCTAATCTGACCGGATGGCGATCACGAATTTAAGCCATAATAGCTAGGGCGTAGTGGCTAGGATGATGAGCTAGGGTCTGTTTTCTCAGATCATAACCTCCGAAAACTGGCTCGTCTTGGTAGATGTGCCCTACGTATAAATATAAAAAGGATATTCACATGAAAAACGCTCTAAGCGCTGTAGCTCTAGGTACAATAGTTGCTCTGGGTTCTTTTGGTGCAAATGCTGCTATCGAAGAAGGACAACTAACAATCTGGGTAGGTGGTGACAAAGCTTATGAAGGCATGGCTGAAGTAGGTAAACGCTTCGAAGAAGATACTGGTGTTAAAGTAACCGTCGCTTTCCCTGACAAGCTAGAAGAGAAATTCCCTCAAGTAGCAGCAGCTGGCGATGGCCCAGACATGATCTTCTACGCACATGACCGTTTTGGCGGCTATGCAGAAGCGGGACTTCTTGTTGATATCAAACCTTCTAAAGAAACTAAAGAAGGTATCGTAGACTTCGCATGGGACGCTGTTTCATACGAAGGTAAAACAATCGCATACCCTGTTGCTGTTGAGTCAGTTTCGCTAATTTATAACAAAGCGCTTGTTCCTAACCCACCTAAGTCTTGGGAAGAAATCCCAGCACTTGATGCTGAACTTAAAAAAGACGGCAAGAAAGCGATCATGTGGCCTCTACGTGGCGGCGCTTACTTCACATGGCCTCTACTTGCAGCTGACGGCGGTTACGCATTCAAACAGACTGCAGAAGGTTACGACATTAAAGATGCGGGCGTAGCGACTGATGGTGTTCAGAAGTCTCTAGGTTTCATCGAGAAGATGGTACAAGACAAGGTTATCTCTGCAGACATGGATTACTCAGTTGCTGAGTCTGAATTTGTTGCGGGTAACGTTGCAATGACAATCAACGGCCCTTGGGGTTGGGAAAACATCAAGAAAGCTGGCGTAGATTACGGCGTAACAACACTACCTAAGTTCAACGGTAAAGCGTCTAAACCTTTCGTTGGTGTATGGGCAGGTGGTATCAGCACTGCGTCTCCAAACCGCGACCTAGCTGTTGAGTTCATGGAAAACTACCTACTAACAGATGAAGGTATGAAGAGCCTGAACGACGACAAGCCACTAGGCGCTGTTGCTCTTAACTCTTTCCAACGTCAACTAGACAGCGATACTCGTATTGCAGCAACAATGGACAACGCGATGAACGGTGAAATCATGCCTAACATCCCTCAGTTCACAACATTCTGGTACAGCATGGAAGAAGCGATCGGCAACGTAGTTGACGGCCGTCAATCAGTAGACCAAGCACTAAAAGCTGCTGAAGGTCGTATGGTTAAGTAACACCCAGGCACTACCTTTTAAGGAGAGGGTAACCTCTCCTTACTTTTCTATTTTTTATCTATATCGCTAGCAGGTTCCTCTATGCAGTCAGTTCAAGGTACAGATGCTATCCCAGCACCATCAAGCCTTCCAGGCAGTAAAAGCGTCTTCATTAAATGGGGGTTGCTTGGTAGCGTTGGCTTAATAAACGGCTACGCTACAATTCTAATGTATTCTCGCGGTGAGCTCGCTTTTGCGCTGCTTACAGTGATCTTAACGGCTTTGGCACTTTACATTTTTGGTAGTAAAAAAACTTACGCCCACCGTTATATTTACCCAGGTATTGCCGGAATGATCTTGTTCATTCTTTTCCCATTGGCATACACCGTAGGGCTTGCGTTTACTAACTACAGCGCGAAAAACCAACTTTCTCTAGAGCGTACTCAAACCGTTCTTTTAGACCGTTCTTTCCAAAGCGGTGAGAGCTACCCATTTACTTTGTACAAGACAGATGACGGTCACCAGATCGTTGTAAAAGATGGCGATCAACTGTTAGCGACTGACGTATTTTCTCTAGACAATATGACAGAAACAGAGATGGACCTATCTGTTATTGAGTCTGCGCAAGGTGAAAAAGAGAAGATCAAAGCGATCATTCAAAACCGAGCAGCAATCAGTGGTGTTGATTTCAATCTACCTGACGGTGGTGACATCCGCATGAGTGGCTTACGTAAGTTTGCTTCTGTTGCTCCGCTTTACACGCTACAAGACGATGAAGAAACGTTAATCAACAATGAAACGGGTGAAGTTCTCAAGCCAAATATGGATGTGGGTTTCTACCAGCCTGTTGATGCAAATGGTGAGTTTACGGGTAATACCATCTCTCCAGGTTTCGTGGTTAGCATTGGTACGCATAACTTTGAGCGTGTATGGAAAGATGACGGCATTAAAGAACCGTTTATCAGCATCTTTATTTGGACGGTTATCTTCTCGGTATGTACCGTAGCGTTCACGCTAGTTATCGGCCTTGTATTGGCTAACATCGTGCAATGGGAAGAGTTGAAAGGTCGTTCTATTTATCGTGTTCTACTGATTCTGCCTTACGCCGTACCCGCGTTTATCTCGATTCTTATCTTTAAGGGTCTATTCAACCAAAGCTTTGGTGAGATCAACATGGTGCTCGAGAATATCTTCGGCTTAAGCCCGAACTGGTTCTCAGACCCTATCTTAGCGAAAACCATGGTGTTGATGGTTAACACATGGCTAGGTTTCCCTTACATGATGATTCTATGTATGGGTCTGCTTAAAGCGATTCCTGATGATTTATACGAAGCGTCAGCAATCGATGGTGCGAACTTCCTTGATAACTTCAAGCGCATTACGTTCCCATTGATGATTAAACCGCTTACACCGCTATTGATTGCAGCGTTTGCCTTTAACTTCAACAACTTCGTAATGATTCAACTATTGACGAACGGTGGCCCGAACATGATTGGTACTTCTGAGCCAGCGGGTTACACAGACTTGCTTGTAAGCTACACGTACCGAATTGCATTCGAAGGCGGCGGCGGTCAAGACTTCGGTCTAGCAAGTGCTATCGCAACGCTTATCTTCCTATTGGTTGGTGCACTAGCGTTACTAAACCTTCGTTTCACTAAACTGTCTCAAGATTAAGGAGCACGACAATGGCTATGGTACAAGGTAAAGGCCTTAAATACCGAGTGTGGGCAACGCATGCAGTGTTGTGGTGCTTCTTGGCAATGATTATCTTCCCACTACTGATGATCATCGCGATCTCGTTCCGTGAAGGTAACTTCGCAACCGGTAGTTTGATTCCAGATAACCCATCATTGGAACACTGGAAGTTAGCATTGGGTATGTCAGTAACGAACGCAGATGGCTCGGTAACGTCACCTCCGTTCCCTGTGCTAACTTGGTTATGGAACTCAGTGAAGGTTGCAGGTATCACATCGATTCTGATTGTGACACTGTCTACGACATCGGCTTACGCGTTTGCTCGTATGCGCTTTAAAGGTAAGAACACAATCCTGAAAGCGATGATGATTTTCCAAATGTTCCCAGCAGTATTGGCTCTAGTAGCAATCTACGCGCTGTTTGACAAACTTGGTCAATACATTCCGTTCTTAGGCTTGAACACACACGGTGGTCTAATCTTCTCTTACCTAGGTGGTATTGCACTGCACGTATGGACGATTAAGGGTTACTTTGAGACGATTGATAACTCTCTGGAAGAGGCAGCAGCCCTTGATGGTGCAACGCCTTGGCAAGCATTCAGACTGGTTCTACTACCGCTGTCTGTGCCAATCCTAGCGGTTGTGTTTATCTTATCTTTCATCGCGACAGTGGGTGAGGTGCCAGTAGCGTCTATCCTACTTACAGATGTGAACTCTTACACGCTAGCAGTAGGTATGCAGCAGTACCTATACCCTCAGAACTACCTATGGGGTGACTTTGCGGCAGCGGCTGTACTATCAGCACTTCCGATTACTATCGTGTTCTTACTTGCTCAACGTTGGTTAGTTGGTGGTTTGACGGCAGGTGGTGTAAAAGGATAAGCTGTACTCTATAAGAAAGAAAAAGAGCGACCGTTAGGTCGCTCTATATTGGCATTTTTATTACATCATTTGGTTTGGCCGCCGATCAGTAATAAAAATAACCCTCAGGTTACGCATAGCTGGCTACTAATCAGGTTCCTTACGCTATTAATGATTAGTGGTTTTTGTAACTCTAACCCAGGTATTTACTTGGGTTTTTTTATGCCTGCTACTTTTTGTTTTTTGTGTCAGCGTTACTCGTTAACTATCGCGCTCATATCTACTTTAAAACCCAAAGTTTCGAGTTACTTCTCTCCTAAATACCGACCACTTCATTTTGGTTACTTGTAGAAATGAACTAGTCTCACAAATCAGACACTCAGTATAAGTGGCTGTTGTACTATTGATATGTTGTGAATATTCCAATGCGTGATACTTCAATGATTTGTATGCAACAAAACCTGAAATTGCACTGAAAATGTATGGGTAAGCGAGAGGTAGTTACAAAATATTCAAGTGACATTCATGAGGATTATGGAGGTAGGTTTATTTATGCTTCTGGTTTTTGGTTGGACTTAGAAGTTAGAACTCTTTACTAGAAGGAGCACAACCTAAGTGTTGCAACAACACATAGATACTTTCTTGATCGAGTGCCACGCGACGAAATAGATCGGCAAATGTCGGATCTCCACCGAAACACGTTTGGATATAGTGGTTGATTTCATTGCTGTCGTAGCCTTCGACGTACAAAGTTCTAACCCATTGGTACTCAACAGCCTTTAAATTGTTCAGTGTAGACTCGCTAAGAGTGGGGCGTATGACGCTCAAGAGTGGCTCCAAGAAATTCAAATGCATCTATTATGATTGGCGGTATTTAATCAGAGCAAAATGACGACTTTATTACAGTCAAAATAAATCAGTGAACAAGTGCCGATTCATTTCAACCTTTGGCTGGGTATCACGCTCTTATCGTCTGTATTGGGTGTGCAGCGGATTTGGCTGTGTAGAGCACGAAGGTATCAAATAGATCAATGCCAAGCAGGCGCTTGGCATTGTAATAAGGTTTTGTAGGGGGAGGGCAGCTGGTGGACCTTACTTAAGGTACTTCACGTGAGCTTCCATCTCTTCACCAATCTGTTTTCGCATGTTCATTAGGCGAATAGCCGAATCTCGTAATTCGATGTCTTCTGGCGTCTCTGGTATCCACTCTGGCACTTTAGTCGGATTACCATTCTCATCGACAGCGACCATAATAACGATACAGTGAGTTGTTAGGCGGTTATTGAGCTCTTTAGGGTCGCTTGCTTGCACGTCGATAGCGATATGCATTGAAGATGAACCTGTGTAAATGACCTTTGCACTTACTTCCACAAGGTTGCCTACATGAATTGGGGCAACGAATCGAATTCCGCCTGCATAGGCTGTTATACAGTATTTACCGCTCCAACCTGCGGAACAAGCGTAGGCTGCTAAATCGATCCACTTCATTGCTGCACCACCATGAACTTTACCACCAAAGTTCACATCCCCGGGTTCAGCTAAAAAACGCAGAGTAACGTCTCGTTTACCATCTTGTCGGCTATTGCTACTGCTCATCTATCTTCCTTCATTATTATTTTGCTGCGTAACATGCTTGTTACTTGCTAGTAACAATATACTTAAGATGACATAAGTTAAAGCGGATAATCTCATGGTTAAGACTATTTTTTTCAAACAGATGATCAGTTGATGAATATTGGTGCTTAAAGGCGTATCAGGCGAATGGCAAACATGGATGAAGTGATATCAAGCAAGAGAATAGAAATACTGATTAAGTCACTAGATAGGTCGATTGCAAAAAAAACACCTAGCGTAATGCTAGGTGTTTCTAAGCCGTGTGGTACTCATGTCGGTACTTTTTTGTGTTAGCCAACCAACCGCTGTTGATTTGGTTTAGTTAAAGTGGCTGTATCTCAGATACCACTAAAGTGGTAGTGATTATTGTTTTCTTATCAGCTCACTTTTACTGTTTTAAAAAGTATAGATCCTTCGCGTAGATATTTCCTTTCGGATTATTGTTTGGGAAGCCTTTTAGTGTATTTCGCACTAATCGTGTGTGATTGTAATGATATAAAGGTATAACTGCTGAAGAATAGTTGAGTAACGACTCATCGTGCTGATATAAAGTAAAGCGTTTAGACTAATCTTCCGTTTTACTCGCTTGCTGTAAGGGCTCATCATAGTATGGATTACAGTAGCCACTCTCATTTGCTGTGTGAAACGTGAGTTTGAATTTTTACCCTAATGTGAGCGTTGGGTAATGCGTTTAGCTTTGTTGAGGGAGAGGAGCCTCAAGCCTTGGTTTTCTTCTGATTTGAGCAAGGATGACACCTGAAATCACCATCACACCACCAATGATGTGGAACTGGTTAATCTCTTCGCCAAGCCATGTCGCGGCTAATACGATCGCTACAACCGGAAGCAAATTCATGAACATCGCGCTTGAGTCAGCACCAATGGTGTCAATCGCTTTCACCCACATCCAAGGCGCTAAAATCGAAGCGGCAACCGCTGCGTAAGCTATCAATGGGAGCGCTTGTTGCGGTGGTAAAAGTTGTTCGCTGGTAAGCCAAAGTGGCGTAAGCATCGCGACAGCAAACAGACCCTGAATGTATATCACCACCCAGCTACTGATTGGCATTTTCCAGCGTTTCAGTAGTACACAGTAAGAAGCATAAACAAAGGCTGCAATTAGCATATAGCCATCGCCTTGAGTCAATTCTTGATGCATGAAGAATAACGGATCGCCTTTGCCTAACATCAGGGCTAAGCCTGATAGTGACAACACACCACCAACAATACTCAAACTAGAAATCGACTTGTGCAGCAAAGGGACGCTTAAAAATACACTGACCAATGGAACCAAAGAAGTGATTAATGCCATGTTAGAGGCGGTTGTGGTTAAGCCTGCGTAGTAACCTAGAGATTGGTTCAACACCATGCCCAAAAAGCCGAGGAACGCTAATTTAGATAAGTTTGGCTTAATGACAGCCCACTGCTTCATCACTGGGCGAATACAGAAAGGCGTGAGAATTAACATCGCAAAAAACCAGCGGTAAAAACTCATTGCGCTAGGTTCTATGGTGCTTGCAGCAAGCTTGTTGACGATTGCATTGGCGCCCCAGATACAGACTGTAAAAAATGGTAATAGGTAATGCATGTGAATTCCGTGGCGAATGAGTTGGTGCGGCTAGTTTGACAGGTCGTTATACTTACAAGTATCTTTAGAAAGACATTAAGCGCGATAGGAAGACAAGTTTGAAAAAACACTCCAGAAACCTTCATCCATCCTTATTAATTGATAAGGCACCATCCAACGTATTTATGAATTTTGAAGCGTTTCTTTCGAACACTGAAACCCGAGTTCATAGCCACTCATGGGGACAGGTTCAATTGATCAGTGGTGGTATATTAGAGATGGAAGCGGAAAGCACTCGATTTCTAGCGCCACCACATCTAGCGATTTGGGTACCGGCCGGGGTGATGCATTGCAGTTATAACCGTAAGCCTTTGGACTACTGTTCACTAAATATCGCCCCAGAACTCACGCAACACCTGCCAGATAAAACCAGCCTTATAAAGATCACGCCGATTGTGTCTTCTATTATCGATGATTTTCGCGATCGTGGGATCAATGTTGCGGAAACCGAGCAAGACCAAAGGCTCGTTCAGGTACTGCTTGACCAACTTGCGCAGCGTGAGGTTGAACACCACTTCTTGCCTTCAACCGATAATAAGTATCTAGCGCCTATATTGGCTTCTGTTGAAGAGAACCCAACCGATGAAGTGACGCTGAAAGATTGGGCTGAACGTGTCCACACCACGGAAAGAACCCTTTCTCGCCACTGCCAGACCGAGCTTGGAATGAGCTTTACCGAGTGGCGACTGCGAGTGCGCTACCTATACTCAATGGACTTGTTGAGAAACGGCCAATCGGTTAAAGAGGTCGCTCTTACATTGGGTTATAACCAAGCAAGCCCATTTATCACCATGTTCAAACGTTACGCGAACCAAACGCCAGAGCAGTATAAGAACCGTTTGTTGTAGCTCGGTCTTGTTGCCAAAAGAACGGATGTTTGCGCTAGTTAGTACGTAGATAGACCACAAGTGAATAGATAGACCATAAGTGAATACGTGCAGTATGAGCTTATGGAATCGCCGTTAACAGCCCATATATTTCGCTCTGTTGTTCGGTGACATCCTCATAGTGTTGGTTCAATAGAGCACTGTTGCTGCCCACTTTGAACAGTATGTACGTTTCTCCGTCGACCTCGAACCAATTGAAGGTTCCATGCTGGTTATACGTGGTCATTGTTTTGTTTATCTTCATGAGATATACATTAGCAGCGCAAGACATGCAGACGTACATAAGCCAAAGAAAGAAAAGAAAAACCACGAGCCTAATACTGTTTTTTCTTTTCCTACCTCTTCATTACTTTGCTGCCAACCAAGTTCACGAACCTGATCCTTGGTAAGGTTTAAGTCTAGTTTCTCGATGTATCTGTTGAGTTCGTCATTGTGCACTGAGCTAAGCATGTTCTATCTCCTCTAACCATTTGATTGGTATTTTAGGGGAGCCCAGTGTTTGGTTAAATTAGATATTTTTCAACAGGCGTTAAGGTAAATAGAACATATGGAATAACAAAAAACCTCCGTGGTGGAGGTTTTGGTTGAAAGTGTTTTAGTTGATGGTTATCGCGATGTATTTGTTGTTAGATTCCACCTGTATTAATACACAATCTAATACCCAGTCAACTCCATATAGCCAGCTCCGGAATGAGAACCTTTAATCATGATTGGCCCCTCCCAATAAGGAACCGACAGCGGCATTTTGGCATTTGGATTGAGTGCCGAGACGGTCAGTTCGATCTGTTGAGTTGGAATCGAAACTTGCCACTTTGTTGGGTAGTCACTCACGTCGATTTTAGTTTGCTTGATGGCGGTTAAGCTGATGTCTTGCTGCTTAATCGTGATGCCGGAGCCATCTTGATTCATCAACTTCGCATGGGAATAACTGGCTTTGCCTGTTGTTGAGTTTCGAAGCTGAAATACCACCAAACTGGTTTCATCACTCAGCCTTAGCGCAAACCAATCCCAACCTTGTTGTGAGTCGAGTAAAAACTGAGAGCTCCACTCTCTGTCTATCCAACCTTTACCAGACACCTGATGCGTGATGCCATCAATGGTTACTTCGCCCGATACATCGATGAATGGTTGGCTGTAGTAATAGGAAGCCACTTTGCCATCGCTACTTTTAGTGCTGTAGCCTTGTTCGCCTTGCTTTTGATAAGGCGCGTTGTTGGTTAACTTAAGCGAGTATCCAAATTGACCCGAGTTAGCGACCAATGTAGCTGGGAACAGGTCATCGGTCGTCGACGTCCATTGCCAGTCATCAAGATAGACACGAAATGGTGAAGCGCTTACTCCTGCCAGTTCTGCTTGGTTACGTGACCACTTTTCATCGGCGTAGTGTTTGTCTTTAGTGGTGACAGCGCTGTGTGCCATGTAGATCTGCTGACTTTGCCACGTAGTTTCCTTGGTTCTATTGCTACGTTCCTGTGGTGCAGCCGCAAAGCGAAACTGTGTCCATTGCACGCCTAACGTATTGCCTTTTTCATCAATCAAGTTTGCGGTTAAATACCACCATTCATGACGAAAATCAGGGTGCGCTTGATGGTCGGCAGGGAAAGTGATGTCGATACCTTTTACTACCGGAGAAAATTGCGCTTGATCGATTGCCGTTTCATTCTCGGTTTGTGTTTCAGTACCGAGTATCGAACCCATATTTTGAGCTGATGGTTGAGTGGACTCCTCACACCCTAAAAGGAGTAAGATGCCAAGTGTGAGAACGAAAACTCTCATTGATCGATTCATCACAACACCTCACTTTGTAAACTGGATACCACGGGTTTACTGACCAAACGCCACAGTGGAATTAAGGTCGCAAACACAGCGACTAAAATGGTGATGGCTGCGATGCTGAGTGCGTCACTCCAATTCCATACGTAATTTAAGCTCCAACCAAAGGCGCGCAGGGTAACGATGTCCGTCAACACATAACCGACCATAGCGCCGAGTGGTAAGGCGATAACCAGAGTGAAGGCGACCAGAACAACGATTTGCCCGACCACCATCGCCATCAATTTTTTCTGACTAACACCGAGCGCGTACAACCTTGCAATAGCGGCTTTACGTGCATCGAGCAACATGAAACAGGCGCAGAACAACCCTATCACCGCCACCATTAAAGTGACGCCATTAAGCGCCCGAGTGATAGCAAAGGTTTGTGAGAAGATATCTAAAGCGATCGATTTGATCTGTGCTTGATCGTAAAGCTGACTTGGGTGCAGATTGAGTTGTTGGCGTAGCTGTTCGTACACCACTTGTGGGTCGCCAGAAACTTTGATTCCCAAGCTGGTGGGTAAATCAGTAAATCCGTTTTCGAGCCATAAATTAGGTGAAAGTAACACTTCGCCATTCGGTGAGCCGTAATCGTGGAAAATCGCCCCGACGATGAGTGTTTTGTCTTGGATCGCGTCGAGCTTGAGTCGGCTTCCAAGGGACAAGCCGAGCTTCACTGCCGTAGGTTCGCTGATTGCCACGAATTCACCTTGGTAAAAGCGCGTCCAGAAATCATCAAGGTGGGATTGGAACACCATGGTTTGCTCAAGTGTGTCTTTGTCTTTAGTGCCGAGCAAAGTCGGTAAACCCTGCAAGTTATCGTCGACATAATATTGCTTATAAACGGTTTCAACATTTTCAAACTGCTCTAACGCACGTTCGACATTCGCGATTTCACCTTGGGCAGGGCTAACGTAAATATCGGCATGTAAGCGCTGTTCAAGCCATTGCTTTAACGTGGATTCAAAGCTGCCGACTAAGGTATTCATTCCGATATTGGCGGTGACAGCGAGAAGCAACGCCATCATGGCAAGGGAGAGAGGGGAGATAAGTTCACGCAGCTCAGCGAACAGATATTGTATTAACCCCGATTGGGTGCGTTTTTCGCTCCAGTTCGCTAGCACGCTGAGCGTTTTGGGCAAATACAAAGGAATCGATACCACTAGCACACCGAGCCATGCCATGGTGAAGCGATGATGTTCGCTCATCCATAAACCTGCTAACGCGAGAATAGTTAATACTGACCCGATAACAAACAGCTGATTTTCGTTAGACGTTTCCGGCGCTTGATAGAAACCGCCATGGGAAGAGAGGGGTTGTCGCACCCGCTGTTTAAAGTGTTGCCAACAAGCGACAAGCGTTGCGGCCAGCGTGAGTAGCAGTGCCTGCACTAACCATTGCCACTGCCATGTACCGGGAAGCAGTGTTGCACCATAAAGTTGCTCAAGTGTTATCGCGACGGTTGGATGCAGCCAATGGCTGAGTTGGATGCCGAGAATGAAACCAAGCGACGCGCCTAGTGTGACTAAAAGAGTCAGCTCGACTAACAGAGCTGAAAACACGATGCTTGGCGCAATGCCGGCTTGTTGAATTTGCACCAATAGCCGATTACGCTTCAGTAAACTGTACTTCACACCATTGTAAGCGATGAATAGGCCAACCAAAAACGCCAACAGACTCATGGCGGTGAGATTGAGGTGAAAGCTATCGGTAATTGAACCGAGATCCGTGCTTTGGTTGTTGGAAATCCATTGCCCTTGCTCGCCGATAAGGATTCGCCACTTATCCTGAGTATTGCTGTTAGTGTCGCTCTTGGTGTCAAAAATAGCGATGTAGCTCAGTTGCCCTTGCTTGTTAAGCAGCTGCTGAGCGAACCCAATGTCCATCAACATTCGGCTTCCCAGTTGCCATTCATCTGGTAGCACTACTACTTGGGTGAGCACTTCATCCAAAGTGAGCGTGTCTACTTCTCCCAAGTTCTGGTGTTGTGATTGGCTCATCATCACAATGGGTTCACCCGCTAAGAGTTGCGGCAAAGGTAAGGCATTGTCGAACAGGGAAATGTTTGGTTCTTTGGTTTGAGTGTTGCTTTGTTCGTCGATGCGAGAGTGGCGAGCTCTTGAAGTGAGGGCGGCGATTAGCTCACTGCCTTGAACTGACCAGCGTCGGCCTTGTTCGTCTCTTACTCGCCCTTCAATCACAGGCAGTGCTGCGCTTAATCCACTTTGTCTTAAGTTGAAGTAGAGCGATTCCGGCAAATAGTTTTGCCCTGCTGGTGGAATGATAAGGTTCTTCGCTTGGGCGCTAAGTTGCTCGGTCGATTCTGCATAACTGCGCTTGGCATTGAGGTTGATGGCTTGCACTGCGACAAACAAGGTGACCGCTAGCACAATGCCGATCAGAATCGCTGCGGCTTGCAATGGTGATTGACGATAGTGCGCTGCGAATAGATTCAGAGTCAGTTTGGTATGGGTGAGCTGGTTCTGAGCAAAGCCAGTTTGCTTCATTGAATGACTCACAACGTTGCTGCTCTTGGGGTTAGATCTACGTTCCTTAAACAACCATCGTCTAACACCAATTTTGTCTGCATAAAGCTGGCGCATTCTGGGCTGTGCGTAACCAAAAGCACGGCAGTGTCGCCTTGTGTAGTGATTTCACTCAGCAGCTTCATAACCTCTAACCCTGCTTTGTGGTCGAGGTTGCCTGTGGGTTCATCGGCAAGCAGTAGTTTGGGTTTATGGGCAAGCGCACGCGCTATTGCCACCCGTTGTTGCTGACCGCCAGAGAGTGCGGATACGTGTCTTTCGAGTAGCTCACTGATGCCCAATGCATCAACTAAATAATCGCACCAGTCGCTCCATTTCTGTTGATTTAAATGAAGAGGGAAGGCGATGTTTTGTTTTACGTTGAGTGGGGTCAATAAGTTGAACTGTTGAAAGATAACGCCCAATTTTTGATGGCGGAATCGGCTCCACTGTGGATCTCTCCAATCTAATGAGTTCTCACCATCGAGCCACAACTCGCCACCAGATAGAGGTTCAAACCCTGCAATGATGTTCAGCAGAGTACTTTTTCCGCTGCCACTCGCTCCTGTCAAAGCCACGCTTGCCCCTGTCGCCAAAGCGAAGTCGACACTGTCTAACACGCTATGGGTGTCTTTGCCATCAACAAAGCTTTTGTTGGCCTGTGTGAGTGTGACAATTGGGCTTTCCATTTCCTTTCCTTATAACCAAAACTTACCATCAAAAGGTGTCGTTACTTGTGGCAATTACCGAAGCGACAAGCTCTATAAAACTGTAGACAACAATTTGAAAAAGAAAGCGATTTACGTCGAATTATTAATAACTTGTACTTCGAAAAGAGGGAAATAGATCAGTGTGAGGAGGAATACAGGTGTTAGTGGGAGCTTAGAGTCACCTCGGAGGCTTTGAATTTATCGTCAGACGGTTCGTGACCATGTTTAAGTGCAATAAATCATGGTTTAACGTGTTAAAGGTTTTCTTTAAGAAGGCGGGGTGGGTTAGTGCTGTTTCTCCAGCTTGTTTTGTCCCAGTGTGTTTTACGTTAGATATTCGGCAGGATTTGTTGATCCACTTCAGTGTGTAACACTTTAACTAGTAAATATAAAGTTTATGCGTTTTTTATCAGAACTTTAAGCGGATTAGGTTCTATATTTAAACCATACTTTTTAATTTGTACTTTTAATAACTCTGAACAAGCGACAGCATCACTACACAGCTGGCGAGCGATTGCAGCAGCGGTGATGGAAGTTTATCAAACGGATCTATGCGACTTAAAAAATCACTGATATTTGGTGTGATAGAAGTACCCATAGATATTGCCTTATTATAAAACGCTGTTTCACAAAGTTATTTAATGGCAAAAAAAGCAGCGAATCGCTGCTTCTTGTTTTCTTAGCTCGATGGATATTCGTGGTACCCGAGCTGTTCTGATATATTTTTCCCTGCGTTGTGCAGAAGGCCGACATAGTATTCCATTCGTTCTTCATCAAAGCGTATCGTCGGGAAAGAGATAGACACACCCGCTATGATTGTACCAAATCGGTCGTAGATTGGAGCGGCAATACAGCGCAAGCCAGGCTCTTGCTCTTCGTTATCTTCAGCAAAATGCTGTTGACGCACCTCTTGAAGTGCTGAGAGAACCTGCTCCGTATTTTCTAGCGTTTTTTCTGTGTGTTTAACAAAATCAACATCGTCGAGTGTGTTTCGTACGAACGCTTCATCTTTATCTGATAGCAAAACCTTGCCAATAGCCGTACTGTACAACGGATTACGGCGGCCAATTTTTGATTGCATGCGAAGATTGTAGCCGGAATCAATCTTGTGCACGTAGATAATAGCGCTCTCATCAAGAGCTCCAAGGTGCAGTGCTTCATTCGTCTGCTCTGAGATAATACGCATCTCTTTATCGGCAAGCTCTATCAGCTCCACATACTCTAAGGATTTTGCACCTAACTCATAAAGCTTAAGAGTCAGTGAGTATTTGTCCGCTTCTCCTTCTTGGGAAACATAACCAAGCGTCTTCATTGTTTGTAAAAAGCGATAGGTTGTCGCTTTAGACATCATTAAGCGTTGAGAAAGCTCTGAAACACCTATCTCTTTTTGATCGCCCAATGCCTGTAAAATACTAAAAACCTTTAACACTGAAGATACAGCTTCTGGTTGTGTCGACTTTTCCATAAAACAGCCCCTATTGTTGTCTGTGAACATTATATCTCTACTCTCTCTCATTACCAGTAATTTCAAAATGCCTTTTCATAAATTTGAAACCACGCCGCACCAAGTGCCATTAAAAAATAAGATCTCTGTCTTTATTTTTGAAACGCTTTTTCAAAAAAGTTTGTCAAAGTAAAAAAAAGTCTGTTATGTTTGCGTCATTGCAGTGAGCTATTACACGTTCACGTTACTTATTACCTCTGAGGAAGTTTTAAAATGACACTTGAATCATTTGATCTGAAAGGCAAAGTTGCCCTTGTAACTGGTTGTAACACTGGACTGGGTCAGGGCATGGCTTTGGGCTTAGCTAAAGCAGGCTGCGACATTGTTGGCGTTAATATTTCAGAAGCCACTGAAACACAGCAGCAAGTAGAGGCACTGGGCCGAAAGTTTATCGATGTTCGCGCTAATCTAATGAAGTTAGATGATATTCCATCGATCGTTGATCGTGCGGTCACTGAATTGGGTCGTATCGATGTACTGGTGAACAATGCTGGAATCATCCGTCGTAACGATGCGATTGATTTCTCAGAGCAAGATTGGGATGACGTAATGAACATCAACGTTAAGTCTCTATTTTTTATGTCTCAAGCCGTTGCTAAGCAGTTCATTTCTCAAGGTGAAGGCGGCAAGATCATCAACATCGCATCTATGCTCTCTTTCCAAGGTGGTATTCGCGTTCCTTCATACACAGCTTCAAAAAGTGGTGTCATGGGTGTGACTCGCTTAATGGCGAACGAATGGGCTGCACACGGTATCAACGTAAATGCGATTGCACCAGGTTACATGGCAACAGACAACACAACTGCACTACGTGCTGATGAACAACGTAATAAAGAGATTGTTGACCGTATTCCAGCCGCACGTTGGGGTCTACCATCTGATTTAGAAGGTCCATGTGTATTCCTAGCATCAAGTGCCTCTGACTATATTAATGGTTACACAATTGCTGTTGACGGTGGTTGGCTGTCTCGTTAATAAAGACGCTTTTATAAGTAGTGAAATAACATGTCGGAATATTTAAGTCTTGCTCAGATGCTGGGCTATGTAAGTTTTGCATTGGGTGTTTCAGCTTTCTATCAAAAAGACGATAAGAAGCTAAAAATATTGATGTGCATATTGAATATCAACCACATGCTTCACTACCTATTATTAGGTTCAATTGTTTCAGCGCTCAGCTCTTTGTTGGCTGGGTTGAGAACGGCTACCGCGATTTACATCTCTTCAAAAGTAGTGGCTGTAGTATTTATTACAATCAGCTTGGTCAGTGGTGTTTGGTTGTCCAACTCCATTTGGGAACTCTGGCCAATATTAGGGACGATAATTGGGACTTATTCTGTCTTTGTACTGAAAGGTATTCAGATGAGAATCGGCTTTTTAATTGGTGCAACGTGTTGGCTAACCAACAATATTCTCGTGGGCTCGATAGGGGGCACGTTATTAGAAGTCACGCTTATTAGCGTGAATTTGATGACGATATTCCGCCTGCTTAGAGAGCAGCGCCAAACACTTGCAGTAAGCAAATAAACAAACTATTAGGTGGCACATGTTTGTATACAACAATGACGTTCAATTAGAAGATTTAGGCGATGGTATTTCGCGTAAGGTTTTAGCTCATAACGACAACATGATGGCGGTCGAAGTGCACTTTGAAAAAGGTGCAATTGGCGCAATGCACAACCACCCTCATGAACAATTAACTTATGTTCTATCTGGTGCGTTTGAATTTACGATCGGTGACGAAACCAAAATCGTGAAAGCTGGCGATACGATGTACAAAGAGCCAAGCATTGAACATGGCTGTGTATGCCTAGAAGCGGGAGTATTGATCGATAACTTTACTCCAATGCGCAAAGACTTCGTTTAATTTTAAAAATTTAATTTATCGCAGTATAAACTGCAGGAGAAACCCATGAAAATCGCTCTAATGATGGAAAACAGCCAAGCACCAAAAAACGCTATGGTTGCAGGTGAATTAAACAGTGTTGCTGGCGGCCTTGGTCACGATGTATTCAACGTAGGTATGACGGATGAAAACGATCACCACCTAACTTACGTTCACCTAGGCATTCTAGCTAGCCTTGTTCTTAACTCTAAAGCGGCGGATTTCGTTGTAACGGGTTGTGGTACAGGTCAAGGCGCAATGATGGCAAGCAACCTGCACCCAGGTGTTGTTTGTGGTTATGCCCTTGAGCCATCAGATGCTTTCCTATTCAACCAAATCAATAATGGTAACGCAATTTCTCTAGCATTCGCTAAAGGCTTTGGTTGGGCTGGTGAGCTAAACATTCGCTACATCTTTGAAAAAGCATTCACTGGCAACCGCGGTGAAGGTTACCCAATCGAGCGTGCTGCTCCACAACAAGCGAACGCAGCGATCTTAAACGATGTAAAAGCAGCCGTTGCAAAAGACGTGATTGAAGGCCTTCGCTCTCTAGATCAAGACCTAGTGAAAGCCGCTATCGGTGGTGCTCAATTCCAAGAGTTTTTCTTCGCAAACTGCCAAGTTTCTGAGATTGCTGAGTACGTGAAGTCTTTATTGGACTAATCACTACCGTACTCATTTATCGGGAAATAAGTTGAGTTATGAAAGCTAGCCGTGATCGGCTGGCTTTTTTTGTTTTGGTCGTATTTTGATTTAATTAAATGATCAGCTCACATTTATTAAAACAAAGGTTTATTTTTTATTGTTAAGTCTATCCTTTATGGGATAATGGATAGATAAATTGAGAGGAGAGTTTTTATGACCCCCATTACTCGTGTCGCTGTGATCGGCGAATGTATGGTTGAATTAACAAAAAATCAGGGCCAGTTAAAGCAAAGCTTTGGCGGCGATACATTAAATACAGCGGTTTATCTGTCGAGATTAACTGAGCCACACGGAGTGACCACGTCATATGTGACGGGGCTAGGTCAAGACTCGTTCAGCCAAGAGATGCTAACCGCATGGAAAGAAGAGAATATCAACACTGAGATGGTATACCTTTCTTCAACAAAATTACCCGGTATGTACGCCATCGAGACGACCGAAGAGGGTGAACGTAGCTTCCATTACTGGCGAAATGATGCAGCGGCAAAGTATTGGCTTCGTGATCATGCGATTGAAGATTTAGTGAATCAGTTTTGTCAACATCAAATGATTTATTTAAGCGGTATTAGCCTTGCAATCCTGCCACAAGATTGCCTTGAGTCTCTGATGAAGCTCCTTAAGTTATGTCGTAACGAAGGGGTGAAAATCGCGTTTGATAACAACTTCCGGCCAGCGCTTTGGCATGATTTAGATGTTGCACGTTCAGTTTATCAAGAGATTCTATCCATTACTGATATTGCTTTCTTAACGTTTGACGACGAAGTCTTACTTTGGGGAGACAATATCGAGCAGCAAGCCATTGATCGCACACAGGCGCTTGGCGTTGAAGAGATAGTTGTGAAGCGTGGCGGTGACGATTGCTTCGTTGTAACCAAAGAAATTTTTGAGTCGGTCTCTGCGAATAAGATCGAAAAAATCGTAGATACGACCGCTGCGGGTGATTCATTCAGTGCAGGTTATCTTGCTAAACGCATTCTTGGCGGTGATATGACGGACTCAGCAAGCTCAGGGCACTTAGTCGCAGGGACAGTAATTCAGCATCGTGGCGCGATTATTCCTACAGAAGTCATGCCAACCATCTAACGGTTTAAAGAAAAATTAAGGGAAATAGAATGAAAACGCTTAATGAACGATTATCTGAAATCAAAGTTGTGCCTGTTATTGCCATTAAAGATGCATCAAAAGCCTCTAAGTTGGCTGAAGTCTTGATTGAAAATGGCTTGTCTTGCGCTGAAGTCACTTTTCGCACTGAGCAAGCATTTGATGCCATCAAAGCAATGCGAGAAGCCTTTCCGGAAATGCTCATTGGCTCTGGAACCGTATTGACAACAGATCAAGTGGACCAGTCAATTGAAGCGGGGGTTGATTTCGTGGTTAGTCCTGGCTTTAACCCTACAACGGTTAAGTACTGTCAGCAACGTAACATCACCATTGTTCCAGGTGTCAATAATCCAAGTTTGGTCGAGCAAGCGATGGAAATGGGCTTACGCACATTGAAGTTCTTCCCTGCTGAACCTTCAGGTGGCGTTAACATGCTTAAAGCTCTGACGGCTGTCTATCCGGTTAAATTCATGCCAACAGGTGGCGTTAGCCCTAAGAACGTTAATGATTATCTGGCCATTCCAAGCGTATTAGCTTGTGGCGGAACATGGATGGTACCAAACGACCTCATTGATAATGAACAATGGGATGAGCTTGCGAAGCTTGTTCGTGAAGTCGCTGGCATCATCGATTAAGAATAAAAAAGCAACAACGTTGGTAACATTCTGAGATTATTATGTTTTAGGTGAAAAATATAAAAATTCAGAACAAATGAGAACGAGCGCCTAGCACCTATAGGCGCTTTTTTTATGGGGGGAGCACTATGTTTTTTAACCATAATGATGATATTGCATATTCTTAGCACTGAATGCGGCTCTTTGATTTACTTACTAATTTGGATGGCCTAGTTCAGTTTTCGGATATATTCGAAAACTGAATAGAGACTTAGCTCTGCCTACCTTCCCTCATTTTATCAGTACTTAATCATTATCACACTTTCTAGTTTTTAATATTAAAACGCCGTTTTAAAGATCACATTTCAACAAATGTCGGCTTTAGTTTTTCGTACCGATCTATATATTGAAACGAAATTTAAAACAAAACAAAACGGTGTTTCAAAATGAAAATTAAGCTGTTAACAACCTCCTTACTTCTTGCCCTAACTTCCACCGCTGTATCTGCAGCATCAATTAACCTACGTCACGAATATATGCCTGATCGCGATGGTGATCAGCATCGCGATCGTATTACTGTGTCCCACCGTTTTGCAAACGGCATCGGCTTTTCTGTAGAGGCTAAGTGGCGCCATGATGATGATGACTTTTTAGGCGGAGTGAAGAGTGGCGGCCATGAAGTGGGCATGAGCTACAACTACAAAATTAATGATTCATTTACCTTGCAGCCTTCTTATGCAGCAGATGCATCGAGCACTTCAACAACACACAAATACAACATCCGAGCTATCGCCAAAATTACTGATAATTGGGGAGCGAATGTTCGCTACCGTTACGGTGATCAACGCCGTGTCAGCTCTGATAATTCAAGCTACCACCAGCTAAATGTTGTGAATGACTACAAACTCCACTGGGGAAAGATTGGAGTTGATCTTGAGTATAAAGACTTAGAGTCAGGTCAGGGCGGCTGGAAAGATAAAGACACTGATCACCTAATTAACTTCTTTGGTGAATATAGTCAGCTAGAAAGTGGTTGGGTACCGTTTGCTGAAGTTGGTTTTTTGACGTTTGATAAAAATAGTAATGGCTCTAAAGATGATCATGCCATCCGTTACCGTGTTGGTGTTAAATACAGTTTCTAAAAGGTGAGATTATGAAAAAACATACTTTAGCGCTGTGTCTAGCCGCAGCCCTTTCTCCTCAAGCCTTCGCATCAGATATTAATGTTGATGAACTGATATGGAAAGCGATGACCTTCGGTCAATCAACCGATTTGAACTTCGGGTCGACAATCCTACCTGAAAAAGTCGGTGTGAATCAGGTTACCGTGAACGGTGAATTAATTGAAGCGGGAAAAATCGAGTCTCAATTTACGGTTGAGAGCCGTGGTGGAAAGCTCGCGAATTCTCATGAAGGTTTGACGTTCTACTACACAGAGATCCCAACAGATTACAATTTCACCCTGTCAGCGGATATTAATCTTGTACAGCTTGGTCCTGAAACGGGCGCTACGCCGAACCGACAAGAGGGGGCCGGCATCATGGTTCGTGACATTTTAGGCGCCGAGCGTTTGATGCCACAACCAGAAGGTCACGAAGAGTTTCCTTCAGCAGCGAACATGGTGATGAACTTACTGCGTTCTCATACTCGTGCAAATGATGGTATGGCGAACATCAACACCTCTTTCCGTGAAGGGGTTTACCAGCCGTGGGGGACATCAGGTAACCGTCGCACTCAAGTCGATTATGTTGAAGGTGTTCCTTATGTTAACAATGATACTTACCGTATGAGCCTAACCAGAACTAACGAAGGGTTTGAGGTGAGTTACCAGAAAGGTGATGTTATTGAGACCTCAGCGGTTAAAGGAGCGAATGCCAATATCGTTGAAATGCAAAATGCAGATAGTCAGTACATCGGCTTCTTTGCATCGCGTAATGCAAAAATGGATGTCAGCAACGTTGAGCTGGCTTTATCGCCCGCAGATACGATTGATGATCCAAAATATGTAGCAAAGCAAGGCGATGTTGTTTTTGAGATAGCGTCTTCTTCAAAGTCAGTTTATGACACTTATTCAGTACAAGCTCGTTCGAACTACACCGGAAAATTTGAAGTTCGCCAAAATGGTAAAGTGATTACCACTGAGCAGGTGGCAGCAGGCGATCTGCTTAACCATACAGCAACGCTTTCAACGGGCAGTAATGAATTCGCAGTCACTTTTACGGCAGTGGAAGGCCCTGATTTGGATGCCAAGACAGAAACGTTTTCTGTAGAGCGCGCCTCTGTCAGCAATCCGAACGCGATTTATGTAGCGCCAAACGGCACTTTACAAGGCACGGGTAGCCAAGAACAACCACTTGATCTAGCAACGGCTATCGAGTTGGTGCCAGCTGGTGGCACAATCAAGCTCACCAAAGGTGATTATGAAAGCTTAACACTGCCTATCACCGTCAGTGGTACTGTTGAACAGCCTAAATCGCTGAAAGCTATTGAAGAGGGTGTGCGTTTTGTCGGGCAATTAGAGCATGATGCTAACTATTGGCACTATGAAGATATTGAAGTTGCTGGTGCGCGTTTTATCGTACACGGTAGCCACAATATCTTTGAAAGAATGACGACACACGGTGCGCCAGATACCGGATTCCAAATCACCTCACCAGAAGGTATTGGCCGTGCGTTATGGGCAAGCTACAACACAGTCATAGATAGTGAAAGCTACAACAATATGGACCCTTCACAGATTAATGCTGATGGCTTCGCAGCTAAAATGCGAATTGGTGATGGTAACACTTTCATTCGTTGTATCGCTCACCACAACATCGATGATGGCTGGGACCTTTTCAATAAAGTAGAAGATGGTCCGAATGGTGCGGTTACGATCAAAGACTCAATCGCATTCAATAACGGGCGAACGTTAGAGGTAGCCAATAAAGGCGGCACAATCGGTAATGGTTTTAAATTGGGTGGTGAAGGTATTCCTGTGCCTCACGTGATCACTAATAGCTTGTCCTTTAACAACAATATGGATGGTTTTACAGACAACTTTAACCCGGGCTCAGTGACTGTCAAAGACAACGTATCTATTGATAATAAGCGCTTTAACTACTTGTTCCGTCAAAGCCCATACTCTGATGAGATAAAACAGGGTTACTTTGTCAACAATGTCTCGTACCGATTCCATACACAGAGTCGTTATGACGACGTCGTCAATAGCGATGTTTCTAAAGGCAATTTGTTCATCAAAAATGGTACCACTGTCGATCAAGATGGTAACGCCATTGATCTTAATCGCCTTAACGCTATGAAGAAGACATCAAATGTCGACGTATCTAGTGAAGTTCCAGGAATGGCAGAGGCACGTCAACTTAAAGAGATGATGAATTAAATTCATTCCCATTAAGGCTTTTCGGAGCCTTTTCTTTTTCAGAAAACTAGCTTATTGACAGTTCATTAATATTTTTATACTGCCTGATTGAACTTAATAGTGAGTAATTCGTATTCGTTGAACTCACATGAGTAAGGTTGATCTGGGTCACTAAATTATGCGAAATATTTAAAAATGAACCAACGTTTCGATTTTTGTCACGGTTAGTTTTGTTTTTTGAGTTTACAATTCTTTTAAATTAAAACAGCGTTTCGAGGTTCTACAATGGAATATGATTATCTTGTAATCGCAGGCTACTTTGCACTGATGGTTGCAATCAGCGTGCTATTCAAAAAAATGGCAAGTAACAGTACCAGTGATTACTTTCGTGGGGGCGGTAAAATGCTCTGGTGGATGGTGGGTGCTACAGCCTTCATGACACAGTTCTCTGCATGGACGTTTACCGGTGCTGCGGGTAAAGCATTTAACGATGGCTTTGCAGTATTAGCCGTTTTCATCGGTAACATGGTCGCGTATGTTTTCGCTATCTATTACTTCTCTCGTCGCTTCCGCCAAATGCGTGTGGATACACCCACAGAAGGCGTTCGTCGTCGATTTGGTTCGGTGAATGAACAATTTTTCACGTGGGTAATTATCCCTCTAAGCGTGATCAACGCGGGTGTATGGCTAAATGGCTTAGGCGTATTTGCGTCAGCGGTTTTCGATGCAGATATCAATACAACGATTTACATTACTGGCGCAGCGGTACTCGCTATTTCGCTAATTAGTGGTGCATGGGGCGTTGTTGCTTCTGACTTTATTCAAACTCTAGTCGTTGCGGTCATCTCTATTGCGTGTGCGGGTGTTGCTTTGTACTTTGTTGGTGGACCAAGTGTCATCGTCAATGAGTTCCCTGGTGGCTTCATCATGGGCCCTGACATGAACTACCCATTGCTTCTTGTTTGTACGTTCCTATTCTTTGTTGTGAAGCAATTACAAAGTATCAACAACATGCAAGAGTCCTATCGTTTCCTTAACGCAAAAGACTCAAAGAACGCGACAAAAGCAGCAGCTATGGCACTAGCAATGATGATGTTCGGTGCGATAATTTGGTTCATCCCACCTTGGGCATCTGCCATTATGTATCCAGATGCGGCATCGGCTTATCCTGATTTAGGTGCTAAAGCGAGTGACGCGGTATACCTAGTGTTTGCACGTGAAACGATGCCAATTGGTACTGTAGGTCTGTTAATGGCGGGTCTATTTGCTGCAACCATGTCTTCTATGGATTCTGCTCTAAATCGTAACTCTGGTATTTTTGTTCGTAGTTTCTACTCAACGGTTGTTCGCAAAGGTAAAGCAAGCGACAAAGAACTGCTTCGCGCAGGTCAGGCTGCTTGTTTGATTAACGGCATCTTAGTTATCTTTATGGCTCAGTTCTTCAATTCATTGAAACACCTAAGCTTGTTTGACCTTATGATGCAAGTTGCAACTTTGCTCCAGTCGCCGATCCTAGTTCCGTTATTCCTAGGTATTATTATTCGTAAAACACCGAAATGGGCACCATGGGCAACCGTTGTCGTTGGTATGGGCGTCTCTTGGGCTGTAGTGAATATTTTCACTCCTCAATTCGTTGCTGGTTGGTTTGGTGTTGAAGAGTTAACAGGTCGTGAAGCGGGTGAAATGCGCACAATGATTACCATTGCTGCTCATCTTATTATTACCGCAGGCTTCTTCTGTTTAACAACGTTATTCTATGATGAAGCAAAAGACCCGTACGTAGAAACAACGAAAGAGTTCTTTAAAGATGTGGATACCGAGTGTGTCGCTGAAGAAGGTCAAGATATTGTTGACCGCATGCAACGCGCAAAGTTGGGTACGTTAGTTATCTACATGGCAGCTGGTCTGACTTTAATGGTTCTTATCCCTAATCCATTGTGGGGACGTCTATTATTCCTTGCCTGTGCGGGCGCAGTATTTGCCGTTGGTTATGGTTTGAAGAAAAGTGCTCAATTAACCAATGAAGAGCAACAAGCCGCAATTTCTATTCGTTAGTTATCATTGTTAAGTTTGGCTGCTAGGGTATCTAACAGCCTTTTATAAAAGTTCGTAGGAGAAAAATATGTCCAAAGGTAATGTTATTCAGCTAGGTTTTGAAACTTTTGTTGATAGCGATACCCAAGTAAAGGTAACGCGATTGACACCCAAAGAGATCACTTGTCATCGTAACTACTTTTATCAGAAATGCTTTACCAAGGATGGTACAAAGCTCCTATTCGCTGGTGATTTCGATGGAAACCGAAACTACTACTTACTTGATTTAGACACTAAAAAAGCAACACAGTTAACAGAAGGTTCTGGTGACAACACGTTCGGAGGCTTTATTTCCGAGGATGATCGCGCCTTCTTCTACGTTAAAAATGAACTTCACCTGATGAAGGTTGACTTGGAAACGCTCACTGAAACAGTTATTTATACGGTAGAAGAAGAGTGGAAAGGGTACGGAACTTGGGTTGCAAACTCTGACTGCACGAAGCTGGTTGGGATTGAAATTCTCAAGGCTGATTGGAAGCCGTTGACGGATTGGAAAAAATTCCAAGATTTCTACCATACAGAGCCAACGTGTCGATTAATCAAAGTAGATATCGAAACAGGTGCTCTAGAGGTTGTGCACCAAGAAGATGCTTGGTTAGGTCACCCTATTTATCGTCCATTTGATGACTCAACAGTTGGCTTCTGTCATGAAGGACCGCATGATCTGGTTGACGCACGTATGTGGTTAGTGAATGAAGATGGTTCTAATGTTCGTAAAATAAAAGAACATGAGGAAGGCGAGTCTTGTACTCACGAATTCTGGATTCCTGATGGTAGTGCGATGGCTTACGTTTCTTATTTCAAAGGCCAAACAGACAGAGTAATCTACAAAGCGAATCCTGAAACGCTTGAGAATGAAGAAGTGATGGTTATGCCCCCTTGCTCTCACTTAATGAGTAACTTTGATGGCTCTTTAATGGTAGGGGACGGCTGTGATGCACCAGTAGATGTAGCCGATAGTGAGGGATACAATATTGAAAATGATCCATTCTTATATGTTCTGAACACCAAGAAAAAGTCATATGCCAAGTTAGCTAAGCATAACTCTTCTTGGGAAGTTTTGGATGGAGATCGTCAGATTACCCATCCACATCCGTCGTTTACTCCAAATGATGATGGCGTGTTATTTACGAGTGATTTCGAAGGCGTGCCGGCTATCTATATTGCTGATGTTCCTGAAGAGTATAAGGTATAGTTCAGAATACTTATTAAGTTTCAAAATAGCTAACTGCTAAACGTAGTTAGTTATTTTTACTATTGTGGATAAGTTAATTTGGCTACTACAATAGAGGTTTTGCTATACCCCTAGGGCTCTTCTCCGCTTAGAT
>NZ_JBFROH010000024.1:0-44000 GCF_041471425.1 Vibrio sp. 10N.261.52.C2
GAAAGCCGCGATGAACCTTTAATTTCTTAAACATATTATTTCCCTTTCTAATTATCTGATTTACGAATAGTTATTGCGTGACAATTTGCGACACTTGCCTCACAGAATCAAGCAATTTGCCCCATCTATGTTGAATAAGGTCACATTGCCCGAGGAAATGTTGAAATCGTGAAAAATTCCGTTACTCTATTTGTATAGTCAAATAAGGTTTCATTATGTCGAAAGCACCGCTCTACCTTCAGATAAAACAGTTCATAGATGACAAGATCAGCAGTGGTCATTGGCCGGTGGGTTACCAAATCACCACAGAACTCGAACTTACCGAGCAGTTCAATGTGAGTCGAATGACGGTCAATAAAGCCATTCGAGATCTTGTGTCTGAAGGCAAGCTCATCAGGAAACCAAGACTGGGGACTTTTGTTTGTGAACCCGACGAAAAAGCGCAATCTCCGTTGCTTGATATCAACAACATAGCGCAAGAGATCAAAGACCGAGGCCAAACGTATACTAGCCAAGTTATCAAGCACGATAGTATCAAGGCTGATGAAAGCACGGCTACACGGTTAGGTGTGATGATTAACGCAGAAGTGTTCTATAGTGAAATCATACACTTTGCGGACAACGCACCGATTCAATTGGAAGCGCGCTGGGTGAACTCGCAAGCCGCACCACAATACCTAGAGCAAGACTTTTCAACCTCTACACCCAATGAATACCTTTCAAAAAGCTGCCCGTTGAGTGCAATCGAGCACACGGTTGAAGCCATTATTCCTGACTCTCAAATCAGAACGTCATTAAAACTTTCTGAATCAGAGCCTTGCCTACTTTTGAATAGAAGAACGTGGAGTAAAGAGCATCTCATCAGCTTTGCATTACTCTACCATCCGGGCTCTAAGTACAAATTAAGCTCCAAGATACTTCTAGATTAAAGAATATCATCCTGATCGCCGATCACATTTTTGCAACATCAACTTGATTCGGGTCAGCGTTTAGCCTATTTATTTGTATATACATTTAATGTTTAGCAAAGATTCAGGTGATTATGAATTTGATCCTCAAAAACGTACGAGTGGTCTCCATGAGCTCGGGAGCCGATGGTTATCAGCCTTCTTCCCCTCAAGATATCGTTATCAAAAACGGTAAGATCGTGTCCATCTCTTATTCAAACCAAAGCGCACTTGCTTCTGAATTAGAACAAGTAAGTGTTGATGGTTCTTTGGATTACCTCACCTATGATTGCAAAAACAAGCTCGTCACCCCAGGTCTGATTGATTGCCACACTCACCTCGTATTTGCAGGCAATCGCGCCAACGAATTTGAACAGCGTTTGAATGGTGTCTCTTACACCGACATCGCCAAACAAGGCGGCGGGATTCTTGCGACAGTCACTGCAACACGCGCAGCACAAGAGTCTGAACTGGTTGAAATGGCGCTACCTAGACTTGATGGCCTGCTAAGACGTGGCGTAACGAGCATCGAAGTAAAATCGGGCTATGGTTTAACACTTGAAGATGAGCTCAAGATGCTGCGTGCAGCCAAAGCGTTAGAGAATCATCGCCGTATTAAGATCACTACCACTCTCCTTGCTGCGCATGCTGTGCCACCTGAATATAAAGAACAACCAGATCGTTACATAGATCTGGTTTGCCAAGAGATCATTCCTAAAGCTGCGGAGCAAGGGCTCGCCGATGCCGTTGACGTGTTCTGCGAATCTATCGGCTTCAACCTAGAACAAACCGAACGTGTATTTGCCGCAGCCAAAGCACATGGGCTAGCGATTAAAGGCCACACTGAACAACTTTCGAATATGGGTGGCAGCGCGCTTGCAGCAAAATACGGTGCACTCTCTGTTGACCATGTTGAATACCTTGATGAAACCGGAGTAAAAGCACTGGCGGAATCAGGCACAGTCGCCACCTTGCTACCCGGCGCTTTCTATTTCTTGAAAGAGACTCAACAGCCACCTATTGCTTTACTTCGTGAACACAAAATCCCAATGGCGATCGCGACCGACCTAAACCCCGGCACATCTCCCTTTGCAGACTTAACGCTGATGATGAACATGAGCTGCACCCTGTTTGGTACGACGCCTGAAGAAGCGCTACGCGGTGTAACTTGTAACGCGGCGGCTGCCATTGGTAAGTCACAAACCAAAGGCAAAGTCGAAATCGGTTATGCCGCAGATTTGGCTATCTGGAACATCGACCACCCTGCAGATCTAAGCTATCAAGTCGGTGTTCCTCACCTGCATAAACGCATTGTTAATGGCGAGGTGTGTCATGACTCAATCTAAATCCAACGGTATCCAAGAGAACGCAACAACCGTGCATAACTTTGTGTGGACCGGACGTAATGATCTTGAAGATGTCGCACTCGGTACTCGCGTTCATCACATTACCAAGCAAGTGCAAAGTAGTGAGTTAAGTGACAAGCTGACTGACGGTGATATCGCCTTGGTAGGCTTTGCTAGCGATGCCGGTGTTGCAAGAAATAAAGGACGCGTGGGCGCGAAACAAGCACCTAACTTGATACGCCAAGCGTTGGCGAATATGGCTTGGCACAGTGACGCACACATCGCCGATCTTGGTGATATCGAGTGCAATGATGGTCAATTAGAAGTCAGCCAAAAACAGTGTGCTTCTGTGATTGCCAATGCCTTAGCAACCAACAAAGTGATTACCCTTGGCGGTGGTCACGAGGTGGCTTGGGCAACGTTCCAAGGTCTCGCTGAGCACCTAAATAAAATTCAATCAGAACACAATCCTAAGATCGGCATCGTTAATTTTGATGCTCACTTTGATCTTCGTGAATTTGAAAGCGACATCACCGATGTTAAACCGAGCTCCGGCACGCCTTTTAACCAGATCAGTGATTACTGCCACGCACATCAATGGCCGTTTCATTACGCTTGTCTTGGTGTGAGTGCCGCCAGCAATACCAAAGCGCTTTTCAACAAAGCCGACCAACTTGGTGTGTGGTACGAACATGATCGCGATATCACCCAAGTAAACCAAATTGCTCAACTGGTTAAGTTGCAAAAATTCATCGCTGAGTGTGATTACCTCTATCTCACTATTGATCTCGATGTCTTCCCAGCGGCGACTGCGCCGGGTGTTAGTGCCCCAGCAGCAAGAGGCGTTAGCTATGAAGCGCTCGCGCCTTTCCTGGAACAGATTTTTAAACACAGTGAGAAACTCATTATCGCGGACATTGCGGAATATAACCCAGACTACGACGTCGACGGCCAAACGGCTCGATTGGCGGCTCGTTTGTGTTGGGATATTGCCAGTGCAATGGCCAGTGACTAATCCAGCTATACCGATAACTACAACTACAACTACAACTACAACGATATAACGTGAAACAGAAGGAATTCCAAAATGACGGAACACCACAACAGTGACCCTCGTCTCGACACGACTCGCGAAATTCGCGCACCTCATGGCACCACTTTGCGCGCAAAATCTTGGTCAACAGAAGCACCCCTTCGTATGCTAATGAACAACCTAGATCCTGATGTGGCAGAACACCCACATGCACTGGTTGTGTATGGCGGTATTGGTCGCGCGGCACGTGATTGGAAATGTTATGACAAAATTGTTGAAGTATTAGAGCGTTTAGAGGACGACCAAACGTTACTTGTTCAATCCGGTAAACCTGTGGGCGTGTTCCCGACTCATAAAAACGCACCTCGCGTACTGATCGCTAACTCGAACCTTGTTCCACACTGGGCGAACTGGGAACACTTCAACGAGCTCGATAAAGAAGGCTTGATGATGTACGGCCAAATGACCGCGGGCAGCTGGATCTACATTGGTTCACAAGGCATCGTTCAAGGTACTTACGAAACCTTTGTCGCTATCGCGAAGAAGCACTTCCAAGGTGAAGCAAACGGCAAGTGGGTTCTAACGGGCGGTCTTGGTGGAATGGGCGGCGCTCAACCTCTTGCTGCAACGATGGCTGGCTTCTCAATGATCGCAGTGGAGTGTGATGAATCACGAATCGACTACCGCTTGCGTACTGGCTATGTAGACAAAAAAGCCACCAGCTTAGATGAAGCGATGGCAATGATTAAAGAGTCAGACACGCCAATCTCTGTTGGCTTATTAGGTAACGCCGCAGACGTCTTCCCAGAGTTAGTTGAACGCAATATCACACCTGATGTGGTGACTGACCAAACCTCTGCCCACGATCCTCTTAACGGCTACTTGCCGCAAGGTTGGACGATGGAGAAAGCCGCACAAGAGCGCTCCATTGATGAAGCAAAAGTGGTGAAAGCCGCTAAGCAATCTATGGCGATTCAAGTACAAGCGATGTTAGACCTGCAATACCGCGGCGCAGCGACCGTGGATTACGGTAATAACATTCGCCAAATGGCACTGGAAGAAGGCGTAGAAAACGCGTTTGATTTCCCAGGTTTCGTTCCGGCTTATATTCGACCTTTATTCTGCGAAGGTATTGGTCCTTTCCGTTGGGCGGCACTATCTGGTGACCCAGAAGACATCTACAAAACAGACCAAAAAGTAAAAGAACTGATTCCAGACAACCCACATCTACATAACTGGCTAGATATGGCGCGTGAACGCATTCAGTTCCAAGGCCTGCCAGCGCGTATTTGTTGGGTTGGCTTGAAAGATCGTGAACGCTTAGGCCAAGCATTCAATGAAATGGTGAAAAATGGCGAACTGAAAGCACCAGTTGTTATCGGTCGTGACCACCTAGATTCAGGTTCAGTAGCAAGCCCGAACCGCGAAACAGAAGGCATGATGGATGGATCAGATGCCGTATCAGATTGGCCTCTATTGAATGCCCTTCTGAACACAGCGGGCGGCGCAACTTGGGTTTCTTTGCACCACGGTGGTGGCGTTGGTATGGGCTTCTCGCAACACTCAGGCATGGTGATTTGTTGTGACGGCAGTGAAGATGCATCACAGCGTATTGCTCGCGTACTTCACAATGACCCAGCAACAGGCGTTATGCGTCATGCTGATGCGGGTTACGATATTGCCAAGCAGTGTGCTAAAGAGCAGAAGCTTGATTTACCTATGCTAAACGAAGAACTTCGTCGCCTTTAACTTCTGGAGAGAACATGTTGAATTTATTACTTAAACCAGGACTTCTAGGCCTGCCTGAACTTCGAAAAATCAGCCGTAGCCCTGTAAACTTATCACTCGATCCAGCAGCGATTCCTGATATTGAAGCGAGCATGCACGTTGTAGAACAAGTGATTGCTGAAGATCGCACTGTGTATGGCATCAATACGGGTTTTGGCTTATTGGCAAATACCAAAATTGCGCCTGAAGATTTAGAAGTACTACAGAAAAGTATCGTGCTTTCTCACGCGGCCGGCATTGGTAAATTCATGTCTGATGAAACCGTGCGCTTGATGATGGTGTTAAAGATTAACAGCTTGTCTCGTGGTTACTCGGGTATCCGACTCAAGGTGATTAACGCTCTTATCGATCTTGTGAACGCACAGGTTTATCCGTGTGTTCCACAAAAAGGATCTGTGGGTGCTTCAGGAGATCTTGCTCCCCTCGCCCACATGAGTACCGTTCTGCTAGGTGAAGGCCAAGCACGCCACAACGGCAAGATCATCACTGGCTTAGAAGCAATGCAGATCGCAGGTCTTGAACCAATCACACTTGCGCCGAAAGAAGGCTTAGCGCTGTTAAACGGCACACAAGCATCGACTGCCTTTGCATTAGAAGGTCTGTTCGCAGCGGAAGACTTGTTTGCGTCTGCAACCGTATGTGGTGCAATGTCTGTTGAAGCTGCACTGGGTAGTCGTCGTCCGTTTGACCCTCGAATTCATCGCGTTCGTGGTCATCGTGGTCAAATGGATGCCGCGCTTGCTTATCGCCATATGCTTGATCAAAAGAGTGAGATTGGTGAATCACACACTTGCTGTGAAAAGGTTCAAGACCCTTACTCGTTGCGCTGTCAGCCTCAAGTGATGGGTGCCTGTTTACAGCAAATTCGTAATTCAGCAGAAACGTTAAACGTTGAAGCGAACTCGGTATCGGATAACCCACTGGTATTTGCTGAAGACGGCGACATTATTTCAGGTGGTAACTTCCACGCAGAACCTGTGGCAATGGCAGCGGATAACCTAGCACTTGCGATTGCAGAAATTGGTAGCCTTTCTGAACGAAGAATGGCACTGCTGATTGATAGCGCACTAAGCAAACTTCCACCTTTCTTAGTCGATAACGGCGGCGTTAACTCAGGCTTTATGATTGCTCAAGTAACGTCTGCTGCTCTGGCAAGCGAGAATAAAACACTGGCACACCCAGCTTCAGTAGACAGCCTTCCAACATCGGCAAACCAAGAAGATCATGTATCTATGGCAACCTTTGCGGGTCGTCGACTGCGTGACATGGCAGAAAACACCCGTGGCATCTTGGCTGTTGAATACTTAGCAGCAGCACAAGGCTTGGATTTTAGAGCACCAAATCTCTCTTCTCCTCGAGTAGAAGAAGCAAAACAGATACTGCGCGAGAAAGTCAGCTTCTACGACAAAGATCGCTACTTCTCACCAGATATCGAGCAAGCTAACTTATTGCTCAAATTGTCTGTACACAACCACTTAATGCCTGAAGGTATTTTGTGTAGCTTCTGAGTCGTGAAATAACACGTCATATAAACAAGGGCTATCGATTAGCCCTTGTTGCATTGAGCCAGTCACCATATCCCCTGTAAAACTGCCACATACCATCCAACGTATTTATCTAATTGACTGATATATAAGCAAAGTTAACTGGATAGACCATTAGATCGAAGTTAGTTAGCTATAATCCACCCCAGATTTGATGACTAATAGCGATACTATGTTTCTGACACCTTACTTTTCTACTGAAGACAATCAATTTCAATTCACTCGTGAACAAGCTAGCCACTTTGCTAAAAAAGTAGCCGCTGACTTCAACCCAATTCACGATGAAGACAACAAGCGCTTCTGCGTGCCTGGCGATCTTTTGTTTGCAGTACTTCTGCAAAAAGAAGGCATCAGCCAAAAAATGCGTTTTGATTTTTCAGGTATGGTGGGTAACGGTATTGCGCTTAGCGTTGACAACAAGTGTGAGAAAGAAAGCTCACTGATTGACGAGAAAGGCAAAGAGTACCTACACATGTCTTGTGAAGGTGAAAAGAGCCACGATCAAGCATTCATCGAACACGTAGTAACAAACTACGTTAAGTTCTCTGGCATGAACTTCCCACACATCATGGTTCCTCTTATGGAAGAGCAACAGATGATGATCAACTGCCAACGTCCTCTTGTGATTTACGAGAGCATGGAAGTTGAATTTACTCGCCTAGACCTATCTCACCCAGAAGTAGAATTCTCTGGTGCGACTTTTGATGTTGAAGGCAAGCGTGGCATCGTGACACTGAACTTCGATTTCAAAGAAGACGGCGAAGTTGTCGGTAAAGGCGTGAAACGCATGGTAGCAAGTGGCCTTAAGCCATACGACCAAGCTTCTGTAGACGACCTAGTAAACCGCTTCAACGAACGCAAAGAGATGTTTCTAGCTCAGTTCACAGCAGCTGCTTAATCAGCTCTAGAACAAGATCAATAAAGCCCAGCTTGATAATCTCAAGCTGGGCTTTTTTATTTCGATTACTAAGCCAGCACTCAAATCATCACTAAATCCAGCGTCTAACCTTTTGTTTGTAATCAACATATTCTGCGCCGAATAATTGTTCTAGTGCTCGCTCTTCGGGTTTGATTTGGAAGTAATTCATGTAGATTACGAAGCCAAAGCTAAGTAGTACACTGAAGATATTCTGGAAGAAGTAGCCAAAGCAAAATAGCAGGATGAACAACCCTAAGTACATTGGGTTTCGCGTGTAGCCAAAAATTCCACTGTCCACGACGGCTGAAGCGGTTTCTACTTTGATCGGGTTAACGGTGGTTTTCTGTTTTCGAAATTCCAATATGCCGGATATTCCGATCACACCACTCAATGTGACTCCGATTCCTAACACAATCATTCCATAAGGCAATGCCAGTGTCCCTTGGCTCAACTGTTGAGCGCAGAAGTATGATGCTACGAATACAATAATGAACAGTGCAACTGGTGGTACTTTTAATTCTAGAAATTTCATACTTTTCCTTATTAACATTCCTTTGTTAGTTTAGAAAAAAGCCCAGCAATTGCTGGGCTAAATGTATTAGAGAATTTTTGCTAGCGCCTGTAATGGGTGAGCAAGCTTCTCACCTTCAAAACGCTTCACTTGGCTGCGGCAAGAATAGCCCGTCACCAAGCAACGATCTTTTGGTAAGTCCTGCATTTGAGGCTTCCAGCTTAAACCATATATGTCTTTCGACATTTGTAGCTTATCGACTTCGTGGCCGAAAGTTCCCGCCATACCACAACAGCCGACAGGAACGCTGGTTAACGCCGCCCCAAAGTGTTTGAAGATAGTACCCCACTCTTTTTCAGCGTTCGGCATTTTGGTTTTCTCAGTACAGTGAGCAAACAAGTACCACATATCTTCACTTGCTGAGCGTGCTTCGAACTCACCTAGCGATGGCATTAACCATTCATGCACAGTAAGTACATCAAAGTCGCCGCGCTTGTCACCTAAGATCTCGACGTATTCATCGCGGTAACAAAGCACAAGAGCAGGATCAACACCGACCAAAGGAATTCCGATATCCGCCACCATCGACAAGAAATCCGAAGTCGATTTCGCCTCACGTGCAAAACGATTTAAGAAGCCCTTGATGTGCAACGCTTTACCATTCGGTTTGAACGGCAGCAGTACCGGAGTTTTGCCAAGTTTTTGAGCCAGAGTGACGAAGTCTTCAATCACCTCGGCATCATAGAAGCTGGTAAACGGGTCTTGAACGATCAGCACATGCTGTTTCTTCTGTTCAGAAGACAAGCCTTCTAAATACTGTAAATCGAAGAGTTGCAGCTCTTTACTCGCTAGACGATTTTTGAGCGTAGGCACCGACATCAATGGTGCATCAACATAACCGACCGTTTTAGCTGTTGCCGTTTGGATCCACTTTTGACCCAATGCAGCGTTGACTACTTTTGGCGCTTTCGCCATCAGCGGCAGCATGGTTTCAATGTTGGCAACTAGATAATCTTTTGCAGGGCGCTGGTAACGCGAGTAGTAGATGTTCAAGAATCGAGAACGGAAACTTGGTACATCGACTTTGATCGGACATTGACTCGCACACGCTTTACACGCCAAACAACCGTTCATCGCCTCATGAACTTCATGCGAGAAATCGTACTCATGGCGTTTGTTCATCGTATTGCGAACACGCTCAATCATAGTCTTAACGGGTGTGTTGTCTTTCAACGCTTCTTGCTCAAGGTCGAGAATATCAACGCCTTGTTCAGTCAGTTGACGCAACCACTCTCTTACCAAGCCTGCGCGGCCTTTGGGTGAGTGACGTCGGTCAGCCGTAACTTTCATTGAAGGACACATTGGCGAGCTAGTATCGTAGTTGAAACACAAGCCGTTACCGTTACATTCCATTGCTTGCTTGAAGCTGTCACGAACTTGTACGTCGATCTGACGGTCGTAGAAACCACGCTTGGTATCGGTGACTTTCACCAATTCAGCGTCACTTTCTAAAGGCGTACAGATCTTGCCTGGGTTCATCTTGTTGTGCGGGTCGAATGCTGCTTTAATACGTCTTAATTCGGTAAACAGCTCTTCACCAAAGAAGTCTGGGCCATACTCAGAACGGAAACCTTTACCGTGCTCGCCCCACATTAAACCGCCGTATTTCGCCACCAGCTTAACCACTTCATCAGAGACTTCATGCATCAATGCTTCTTGCATCGGGTCACACAGATCCAATGCTGGACGAACGTGTAATACGCCCGCGTCAACGTGACCAAACATGCCGTAATTCAACTCTTTTGAATCGAGTAACACTCTAAATTCAGAGATGAAATCCGCGAGGTTTTCTGGTGGTACACAAGTATCTTCAGCAAAAGCGACTGGCTTAGCTCGGCCTTTCGCCGCACCTAACAGACCCACTGCTTTCTTACGCATGTTGTAGATTCGGCCAATGCTCGCCAAATCGCTACAAACTTGAAAACCAATCACGCCGGCTTCTTCGCTTTCAACCATGGTTTCAAGGCGTGCAGTCAGCGCTTGAACTTGCTGTTCAACTTCCGCTTCATCTTGGCCTGCAAACTCAACCATGTTGATGCCAAGCATCTCTTTGTTCGGAACATCAGTCAGCAAATCGCTCACGGTGTGCCAAACGATGTCTTGCTTCGCTAGGTTCAATACTCTTGAATCTACCGTTTCAACAGACAGTGCTTTCGCTTCCACCATGAACGGCGCATTACGCAGCGCAGAATCAAACGTGTTGTATTTCACGTTAACCAGTGTGCGCGCTTTTGGAATCTTGGTTAGGTTTAACTTTGCTTCCGTGATGAATGCTAAAGAACCTTCAGCGCCACATAGAACGCGAGTTAGGTCAAAGCTGTCATCTTGTTCGTTGATTGCATTCTTTAGGTCATAGCCTGTTAAGAAGCGATTCAGCGGAGGGAATTTATCTAAGATTTGAGCGCGTTTGTCTCGACAAACCGCCTCTGTCACCGCAAGTGCATGGTGAGCGAATTCACCCTCTACAGGTAAGCCGTGTGATAAATCAGATTCTAGACATGAACCATCTGCGAACACCGCTTGCAGCGACAATACATGGTCAGACGTTTTGCCGTACTTCAATGACCCTTGGCCCGAAGCATCGGTATTGATCATGCCACCCAAGGTTGCTCGGTTACTGGTAGAAAGGTCTGGAGAGAAAAAGTAACCATAAGGGCGAACAGCGTCGTTCAATTGATCTTTAACGACACCAGACTGAACTCTTACCCAGCCCTCTTTCTCGTTAATCTCAAGAACCTTATTCATGTATCGCGACAGGTCAACCACGACACCTTTTGTTAAAGATTGTCCGTTGGTTCCGGTACCGCCGCCACGAGGGGAAAAAGTCACGCGTTCGTAAGCGGATTTAGAAACCACTTTACCGATAAGCACAACGTCTTGCGTTGTTTTAGGAAGGATGACCGCCTGCGGCAATTGCTGATAGACACTATTATCAGTCGCCACAGCCAAACGGCTAGAATATTGAGATTCAATGTCGCCAGTAAAGCCCGCTGTTTTTAGTTCATCTAAAAAGCGTACAACAACTGGATCGACATCAGCATTGAGTTGAAGTCTTGGTAACATTTGCTTCCTGCCCCTACTTCGCTGATCCTATCAGCATTGGGTTATCTGAGATTTTTAATAATTTTCTTTGAATTTCGTCACTTTACTACTATTAAGATCATATAAAAAGGTGATCAAATCAGAATCTCAGTGCAAGAATGGAGAAATAGTCACTTTCGTCTTAATTCAGTAACAATATACTGAATAACATTTTGTTTAAGACATCTCCACGAGCACATCACAATGAAAAAAAACAAAACAGTCACAACTGAAGATATCCTTCTTAAACTATGCCAATCAGTCTCAAGCGTACTGACTTCAGCGACGGCTTCTCAGGTGTCCTATTCAGCCATGGTTCAAAAGATCAACAAGACAAGCCTAAAGCCAGATTTTGGTTGCTTCGTTCTGTTTGACGGCGGCTTTTCTGGTCTCGTTGTTATTAATTTTACGTCCAAAGCAGCGCTAGAGATCTACACCAATTACATGCGCAATATGGGCATGCCTGAAAACGAGCTTGCTGTGCTTCATACTTCAGACGAAGTGGGTGATGTATTGGGTGAGTTGATGAACCAATTAGTTGGCGATTTCACCAATAAAATCCGCAAAGAGCTGCAAACCAACATCACACAAAACCAACCGAAAATGCTGGCTCTGAACAAGCAAGTTAACCTTTCTGTTGATACCAATCTCGACCGTCCACAAGCTCGTCGTGTGACCTTCTCTACCGCTAATAACAACATCTTCTACCTTGAGCTTGCGATGGATAAGACTGAGTTCATTCAATTAGAAGAATTTGAAATCGCAGAAGACGAATGTCCAGATAGCATTCTTGAGGCGACTCAGAAAAAAATGCAAGAAGCGAACAAGCCAGCTCAAAGCTCTGGCAATGATTCTGCGGCAGATCTACTCGATGAACTGGGTATCTAGTTTACGAATGCTCTAGACATATTGAAAAAACGTGTCACTAACGCCATCAATACGCTTGATGGCGTTTTTGTTTTTACCGCCAACTGGGCTCATGCAGTTCAATGTTCACCGCCTTCCTTGTTCATCAAACCAGTTTTGCCTTTCTGTTACCCGCGAAAACATGTAAAATGTTGGACTTTTAAAAATTTGCGGTACTGATTAAATTGTCGATGGATAAGAAAAAAGCCCTAAAGAAAATTGCCAAGTGTCTTGAGCTTGGAAATTCTGCGAACGTCAATGAAGCTGCCAATGCGATAAAAATGGCGCATAACTTGATGCTGAAATATGGTCTCGAAAAAGACGATATTGAATTTATCAAGATGGGGAAAACTCAGTCCAGTCACCTGTTACCTGCAAATATCAGTTCTACACTGCTGCGTGTTATTCGCGGTATCAACACCAAATTTGGCGTAGAAGCCGTATTGCTGAATCATAAAGGCCTCAAGCGTGTTGAGTTCATTGGTGAAGCCGACCGCGCGATCTTCGCAGCGTTCGCTTTCGATATCATTTATCGTGAACTGAATGAACACACCGGCCAATTCAGAAATAGCTTTGCTGGCTCTGGCACAGGGTCCTTAGAAGTGACACGCCGCGTGAACTCGTTTGTTTCAGGCTGGGTTGAAGGTGCGCTTGAAAAGCTACCAACCATTACTCCCGACGACGAATCAAACAACAAGATCAATAACTACATTGATAAAGAATTCAAAAATATCGACCGTGAAACGTTCAAGCAGCAACTGAGAGAAGCGATGAAAAACCTCACCGCCGATTATGAAGTTGGTTTGAAGAAAGGTCGTAAATTGTCTGTTAATCGACCAGTTGGCGGTACCCAGGCAGCTAAAAAGATAACTAAATCATAGAGCCACTTTACATTGCTTCGACGTATTGATAAAAACCATCAATAAGATTTACAGGACTATGTTTGTCACTCGGATTCATTCGTTTGACAGAAGTACATGATGGAGAAATACGTTAAAAAAATCACACTAGCCCTAGCGCTTACTATCGCTTTAACGGGTTGTCAGGCAACTCAACGCCAAAACGCGACAACTGGCGAATCTGAGGCTAACTCTGCAACTCAAGGCACTCTAATTGGTGCACTCGCTGGTGCCGTTGCTGGTGCTGCAACTGGTGACTCTAAAGACCGTGGTAAACGTGCACTTATTGGTGCTGCCGGTGGCGCCGCTGTTGGTGGTGGTATTGGTTACTACTTTGACCGACAAGAAGCTGCCCTTCGTGAAGAGCTAATGAATTCAGGCGTTCAAGTTGAACGTGTCGGTGAGAACCAACTTCTACTTCGCCTAGAAAACGGCATCGGTTTTGATTCTGGCTCTTACGCTTTGGAATCAAGCATTCACAATACCCTTCGCGGCGTTGCTCGCATCCTAGTTGAATACCCAGACACTAGCCTAGTGATTCAAGGTCACACTGACAGCGAATCGACGAACCAAATCCTTTCTGAGCGTCGAGCTGAATCTGTTCGTGCATTCTTGATCTCTCAAGACGTTGCTGCAGGTCGTGCTATTGCTCGTGGTAACGGTGAGCGCTACCCTCTATGTGACAATAACACCTCTCAAGGTCGTGCTTGTAACCGTCGCGTAGAAATTCAAATCTTGCCGCTTAAGTAGCACGATTAAAGCCCAGTCCATCTTTATCTATTGAATTAACCTCTATATAGTTGTTTATCAGTTATGTTACTCATTTAACGTGATAATAATAATCAACGACCATAAAGCGTATTCATACTGACATATCGATTCTGGGCTTTTTTACGAGACTTATCTTTTGCTGATCCTATCCAACATTCTGTCATCATCATTTCTTAGAACACTATTTCTAGCCCTCATCTTTTCCACGATTCAACTGTCCACCACACATTTCGTGCACGCAGCAAGCAGTGATGAATTTTCACTAGAATCACAACCTCAAGATCCAGTTTCTCAATACCAATTGGCTCAAGCTTATGAATCGGGTGTCGACGTTCCTGTTAGCACCAGTGATGCATTGTATTGGTACACGCAGTCAGCAGAAAACGGCAACCCAAACGCGCAATTTAGACTGGGTGAATGGTACTTGGCAGGTACAGGTGTTGAACAAAGTAACAAGCTTGCTTTGGAATGGTTTATTAAAGCGGCGTTGCAAGGTAACCAGCGCGCACCTATCGAGGTAGCAAAACTCTACGAATCCTCGCTAGAACAAGACCTCCTTCAACCATTAGATAAAGCGCAGCTATGGTATGAAGCAGCCTTAAAAGATAATCCACAAGCAGAAGAGGGCTACAACCGCATTTTGGAAGCACAATTCAACCAGCAACGTGCAAAACAGATCTCTTCAATAGAACAGCTCGATGACAGCATCGACTCTGAAATAGACACCAGTCAGGGGGTATCTAAGCACGTTCAATCTAACCAAGCATCACGCTCTAACCTCTCCAGTTCTAACCTAACTAGCTCTGACTATATGATTGGTGCTGCGTTGGCCGTGTTGATTTCAATCATCAGCATTATTGCGACGCTCGTTATCTCAAGAAAAAGACAAGCTCTAAAGTCGGGTGATTCGCGACAGCAACAACAATCACTTGAAGCGCAGCTTAGCTCGAAGGACCTTACGATTAAGCAGCAAAAACGCCAGCTGAACACTATGTTCCACGAATTGAAGAAGCAGAAAAACAGCAAAGGTCTGAGTAATTTGCAGGTGGCCTGCGCGCTATTTGGCTACACACCTAGCTCAATCCCCGACCAGAAAAGCATCAAGATCCGATACAAACAGCTATCAAAGATCTACCATCCAGATGGTCACGGATGTGACGAAGAAATGAAACGTTTGAACAATGCGCTAAAAACCATTTTACAAAATGTTACAAAACCGTAAACAAACACACATCTTCATTTTCCTAGATCTCAAAGATATCGATTTTATTGGTGTTGCAATCGATCCCCCTCTCAAAAACGGGTAACAAACTATTAACTAATGGGTCTTACTTGTGTCATAATTTGCGCCGAAAATACACCTGACTTAAACAGGTGAGGAGAGAATATGTTCACAATAGAAGGCGTTTGTGATTGGTGCAAAAAGCCAAGCCTAGTTAAAAAGCACGACTACCTAGATGGTAAGTGTCATCATGCATGTAACGAGTGCAATGATATTGCAACCATTGATGTTCGCCAGTTCAATATTGGTGAAATTGAAATGAGAGCAAAACTCTCCCAAGCGACATTGAGATAAGCAACACCGTGAAATATAAGAAAGCGCCTAAGGCGCTTTTTTTGTGCCTGTGGTTTTAGATCTTCTTTCTTCTTTCTTCTTTGTTCTCTCTTCTATACAGGTATATACAGTACTTTTCTGCAAAAACCAGTGTATACACCTGTATAAAGCTCACATTTATTCAACTTATGATACAAAACAGCAGATTCATTCAAATTTAATTTATCGAATACTTTCAATGATTTAATCATTTACCATCCATAACCTCAGACGAAATCGTCCAATAATCCCGCAAAAAACGCTTGATCTTATAAGTAACTAAAACTACTGTATACACATACAGCATGTATATAAGGACAGCAAAATGATTCAAGCACACGTTAAAGCACAACACTCTAGCCCGCTAGTTCACTGCGCATTTACATCAGTTTCTCGTAAAAGCAAAAATTCAAACGAGGAAGCGTTGTTTGCAAGAATGGCGTTGCTGTCCAATCAACATCAGTGGTTACTGTTTACGGCTCAAACACCAAGACCATCGGCTAAGCAGCTTAAGCAACATAATGTTTGCTGCGACCGCGTTATTCATATGAAAGCCTCTCATCAAATGACTGAGGTAGAGACTGTCGAGAAAGCAATCCGCTCTAAGAATGCGAGCGCGATTGTTGCAAGTGCATCGATTGATCAGTTCAGCCAACAGTACCTAAGAACATTAGGGTTACGCTTTCAATGTGAAGTCTTCTTTATGGATGCAAATTCAGAGCGTATTCACTAAGCCACCTTGCTTAATAACATTTTGGCTCAAAAACATGGTCCACAAACATAGCTTAATCTTTTAGCTAACAAACTTAATTTAACTTAAGAAACAATTCGCCAAAACACAGTCCAAACATACTGCCTTCCCCTGCCCTACAATTCGCCCATTTTTTAGCGGATTGTTAGGCGGGGGTTTTTATTTAAACAATAGATTTAGCAATCGTTTGCTTTTTCTCTGGAAGCAAATAGTAGATTGGGTATAATGCCCGTCTAATCATGTGCACACCGCACTTCTCTGTATGACGTTTGATAAAAGATAGGAATGTCTAAATGAGCCTTGCTGATCAAGTTCTTGCCGTAAATGATGACCTACCAATCCGTACTGATAAACCTGTCCACAGTGGCAAGGTTCGTTCGGTCTACTGGTTAACTGAAGAAGATAGCCAACGACTAATTAAAGAGAAAGGCTACGATGTAGCACCAGATGCGCCTTTAGCAATCATGGTGATCAGTGACCGTATCTCTGCATTTGATTGTATCTGGCGTGGTGAAGGGAATCTTAAAGGTGTTCCAGGTAAGGGAGCGGCTCTGAATGCTATCTCTAACCACTGGTTCAAATTGTTTAAAGACAACGGACTTGCTGACAGTCATATTCTTGATATCCCTCACCCGTTCGTATGGATTGTACAAAAAGCTCGCCCAGTCATGATCGAAGCGATTTGTCGTCAATACATCACTGGTTCAATGTGGCGTGCATACGCAAACGGCGAACGTGAATTCTGTGGTATCGAGATGCCTGAAGGCCTTGAGAAAGACAAGAAGTTGCCTGAGCTACTGATCACGCCTTCAACAAAAGGGATTCTGAAAGGTATTCCTGGCGTTCCAGAAGCTGACGATGTGAACATCACACGCAACAACATCGAAGATAACTTCGCAGCATTCAACTTTACTCAAGCAAGCGACATCGCGCATTACGAAAAACTTCTTAAAGAAGGCTTCAACGTAATCAGCCAAGCGCTAGCAAAAGTAGACCAAACCTTTGTTGATACCAAATTTGAGTTTGGCTACGTCAACGATGCTCAAGGCAAAGAAAAGCTTATCTACATGGACGAAGTCGGTACTCCAGATTCATCTCGCATTTGGGATACTCAGGAATATAACAACGGCAACATCGTTGAGAATTCAAAAGAAGGCTTCCGTCAGTTCTTGCTTAACTACTTCCCTGATGCCGACATTCTTTTGAATAAAGAGCGTATGCCAGAACGTGAAGCATTGGCTCGTGACAATGAACTTCCACTGGATTCTCTAATGTCTCTGTCTCGCACTTACCTTGATATCGCAGCGAAAATCACAGGTGCGGAGATCGTACTGAGCGAAAATCCTAAGCAAGAGATCATCGATGTACTGCGCGCTGACTATGGTCTAATCGACTAGTCGCTTAATTGCTAATTGCTTAATCGCTTAATCGCTTAATCTCAAAATAAAAAGCTCGAAAGCTAATAAGCTCGTAGACTCAAGTTTTAGATACTAAAAGGGCCTCAATATTTGAGGCCCTTTTTACGTGTACGTTTTTACTATTCCTCGAGAGAGATTATAGGCGAGCTGAAGTTACAGCTTAATCGTGAACTCTTCTCCAGAATTACCCGCAATCACTAAATGACTGCGCGATTCAATATACTCGATCTGCTCTTCTTCAAGTGAATATGGCATCACCACTTTGAGCTCATTGATCCCTTCCAGCTTAGCGAGCTTGAGTAAGGTAACAATGTTCGACTCATCACTTTTACGCGTCGACATTGATTTCAATGCCATCTGCCATAAACGATCCTCTGGGGTGCCCAACTCTTTAATGCTATCTCGCCAGACGGTACTGAACACTGGCGCAATTGTGGTGAGTGCTTCCAGAAAAGTCCATTTTTTACTGCATGAGGCGCCAAGAAATGTTGTGTAATCGAACTCTACACGCGTCTCTTCCTGTTTATCCATGATGTCCCCCGACACTTTGGCAACACAATATACTCAATATCTATCAACTCTTTCTTTATAGCAATAGGATATAGAAGAATAGTCTTTTATGACCTTTTGATTGGTTAAAAAGGTATATAAAAATCAAACTTGTAACAAAATAAGCACTGAAAAATCATATATGCATCTATTTGATTAATATTTTAGAGATAAAACTTATCCATCTATTTGATATCAATTATTCGACTCGCTTTTTTGAACTGAATACGCCAACCAGACCATGTCGGTAGCTCCCAACGTTTTGGCGATAACTTTCGGCTACCCGACTGATAATGGACGTAAATCAGCTTTCTTGCGGGCAAGTATTCAACATCGAGTTGCAAGTCGGCAAGGCTCAATGCAAACGGATATTTTTCCGAAAACTCTGAATAGAGCCAAGTTGGAATCCCATCGAACGGTATGTCTGCATGGTCGAACATTTCCAATTCGCTGACATCAGTAACACCTAGTACTTCAAGCTGCTCTATAAACCATAGCTCAAAGTTAATGTTCTCAATTTCTGGTGTGTATTTAGTTTGTTCATCGAGACCAAGTTTCACATACAACTGCCAGTGTTTGATTTCTTGAGTGCGAACCTTAGCAAAACCGGGAAGCTGGTCTCCATTCAGCACAAGGTCGACGATAGGCTTTAACGATAATTGCCCTTCAGCGGCGACGAGTTTGGTTGTAATCGTGCGGCCTGCGTACACCAATGCCATCTCGGTAAAAACACCATCATCATTCACAACGGTTTCGCCTTGCTCCCACTCTCCTAGTTCAGCATCAATGAGAAGCTCAAGAGGAATGGGTGTCGTGACCGTCGCTAAGGTCAGTGTTTGCTTAACGCCTCTTCCCGGCAAGCTGTGAGTATCCAACACCAACATCGCTTGTGCATTATCAGGGAAACGGTTCTGACGACCGAGCACCACTTCTAAAACACCATTGGCAAAGGCTTCTTTCCTTTTCAGTCGGCGCACAAACACCAGTTCAGGATGCAGATTCACAATGGTCTTGAGCAATTCAATGCGTTGGAAACGTGACGCGACTTCTAGCTGAGGAAGTTCAAATACCTCCCGCATTTGCTTCGCCAATCCTTGAGCTTCATTCAGAGCCTGTTGGTCGATGTCTAAATGCGGATATTCTCGACCGCGCACAATCTGAATCAACAGGCTTAAATCACACCCTTCCTTCTCTTGTTGCGCGAGCGCTTCAAGATGTTCTGCATTGTTTGGTAACTGATACAAGCGAGCAGGAACGGACAGCGCCGCAGTGAGATCAACCATCGCCTCTTTTAATGCTTTGGTTTTGATTCGAGTAACGATATCGGCATACAAAGCATCAATCGGCAACGGATACAGCTTTTTACCATGCTCGGTAACTTGATGGTCGGCGTTAATCGCTTCCATCGTCAGCAAGGTTTGAGTTGCACTGTTGAGTGATTTCTCTGGAATAGGGTCAAGGAAGGACAAGCTCTCAAGCGGAGATCCACAACATGCTGCGGCCAACATAGGTTCGGTCAGCTCTTCACGCTGCAATTCAGGCGGTGTGACTAACTCTAACGCCGCATGCTCTCCATATAGACGCACACAAACGCCGTCCATTACCCTACCCGCGCGGCCAGCTCGTTGTTTGGCACTCGCTCGTGATATGGATTTAAGCATCAGTGTGGTTCTGCCATTACGCTGAACGGTGCGTCTCTCTAATCCTGAATCTATCACCACGCCAATGTCAGGAATGGTTAATGAGGTTTCTGCAACGTTAGTCGCAAGGATGACCTTTCTCAAACCATTACCTTCAGTATGGATATTCCGACCCGATAACGCTGAATCTCGCTCTGTATCACTGACCGACGCATGCAATTTAACAACTTGGATATCTGGATTTTTCGCTAAGGCTTGTTCGCATTGCACGATCTCTTTTTTACCCGGTAGAAAAACCAACATATCGCCAGAAGAAGCGATCAACTGATGATTAACTTCTTCCACGATACGCTGCTCTAGATGTCGGATATCAGGCAGTGTTCTGGATTCATTCGCTCTGTGCTCAATCTCAACTTGATAGGTTCGCCCTTCACAGCTTATGCGATTCGCATCCAAATAATGAGCAAGGCGTTCACCCTCAATGGTTGCTGAAGTGATCACCAAACGATGGCTCGCTTTTTGTTTCAGAATCGCCACCAGCAGATCAATGTCCCAGCGCCTCTCGTGAAACTCATCCACCACGATCACATCAAAACTAGCTAATCCATCTTCTGATAACCAACGCAGCGCGATACCGGGCGTCACAAAAACAACGTTAGTTTGCTCGTTGTATTCCGACTCAAGCTTAATCGCATAGCCCACTTTGCTACCCAACTTCTCGCCTGATCGCTGCGCGAGATATTTAGCCAGTGATGTACACGCGATGCGTCTTGGCTCCACCACTAACACTCGTCCATGTTGAGAGGCCCAAAGTGGCAGGCGCGTTGATTTACCTGATCCGGTTTCCGCCTCTACGACAAGGTGAGAATTAGCGATTTGTTCGTGGAATACGTTTTGATAAGCATCGATGGGAAGTAATGACATAAAATGGCGAGTAGCGAAAAAGTGTGAGCAAAGTATAACGAATTATCGTGTTGAAATTCGATAAGTGTGGGACAGAGGTAAGAATATCATTTTGTTTGCTCAGATCGCGGAGAAACTATTTACAATTGAATAACTAAACCGTTATCATTTTTTAGTTACCCTTTCTCCCATATTAGGCATCCAATGAACAACGATAAACGCCCTCTATATATCCCTTATGCTGGTCCTGCTCTACTAAGTACACCTCTTCTAAACAAAGGCAGCGCATTCTCTGCTGAAGAGCGCAGTTCTTTCAACCTTGAAGGCTTGTTACCGGAAACGACCGAAACAATCCAAGAGCAAGTAGGACGTGCATACAAGCAATATTGTAACTTCGAAAGTGATATGGATAAGCATATCTACCTTCGTAACATCCAAGACACTAATGAAACACTTTTTTATCGTTTAGTTCAAAACCACATCTCTGAAATGATGCCTATCATTTATACGCCAACAGTTGGCGCAGCATGTGAGAACTTCTCAAATATTTACCGTCGTGGCCGTGGTCTGTTTATCTCATACCCGAACCGCGATCGTATCGATGACCTACTGAATAATGCGACAAACCACAACGTTAAAGTTATCGTGGTTACGGATGGTGAGCGTATTCTTGGTTTGGGAGACCAAGGCATCGGTGGTATGGGTATTCCAATTGGTAAGCTAGCACTTTATACAGCTTGTGGCGGTATCAGCCCAGCTTACATGCTACCAATCGTGCTCGATGTGGGTACTAACAACCCTCAACGTCTTGCTGACCCAATGTACATGGGCTGGCGTCATCCTCGTATTACGGGTGCTGACTACGATGCATTCGTTGAAGAGTTCATCCAAGCGGTTCAACGCCGTTGGCCTGATGCATTAGTTCAGTTCGAAGATTTCGCACAAAAGAACGCAATGCCACTGCTTGAGCGCTACAAAGATCGCATCTGTTGTTTCAACGATGATATCCAAGGCACAGCAGCCGTAACGGTTGGTTCTCTACTTGCAGCATGTAAAGCAGCAAACAGCAAACTTTCAGATCAACGCATCACCTTCTTAGGTGCGGGTTCTGCAGGTTGTGGTATTGCTGAAGCTATCATTGCCCAAATGGTGTCTGAAGGTATCAGCGATGCACAAGCTCGCTCTCAAGTTTACATGGTTGACCGTTGGGGTCTGCTACAAGAAGGCATGCAAAACCTGCTTGATTTCCAACAGCGCCTAGTTCAAACCAACGAAAACACCAAAGACTGGGAAAGCGATGGCACTGGTTTCTCTCTACTAGACGTAGTTCGCCACGCGAAACCAACCGTATTGGTTGGTGTGTCTGGTGCTCCAGGTCTATTCAGCAAAGAAGTCATCAAAGAGATGAACCTACACAGTGAACGCCCTATCGTGTTCCCACTGTCGAACCCAACAAGCCGTGTTGAAGCGACGCCAAACGACATTATTCGTTGGACTGATGGCCAAGCACTTGTTGCGACAGGTAGCCCATTTGAGCCAGTCGTTCACAACGGCACAACTTACCCAATCGCTCAGTGTAACAACAGCTACATCTTCCCAGGTATTGGCCTTGGTGTATTGGCTGTGAATGCTTCACGCATCACTGACGAAATGCTAATGGAATCAAGCCGTGCACTTGCTACGTGTTCTCCACTAGCAATCAATGGCACAGGTGCTCTACTTCCACCATTGGAAGAGATCCACACGGTATCTAAGAAAATTGCTCTTGCGGTAGGTAAAAAGGCGATTGAACAGGGCGTTGCTCTAGAGATCACTGAAGAAGCACTGCAACAAGCGATTGACCAGCACTTCTGGCAGCCAGTTTACCGTCGCTACAAGCGCACGGCATTCTAATAAAGCGTACTGCGCTTGGAATAAAGAGCGTTAACGACTCTTATATGAGCCTCTGCAATTGCAGGGGCTTTTTTCTTTAAACTGTCTTGTCTTTTTAACTGATTTTTCTCATTTTTATTTGGTATTATCGAGCACTCAAAAATTAATGCTCAGTGAAAGGACCATACCGAGAGTGAAATTTGATTCTCACATTATCCGTAGCTACATAAAAAAAGCTTACAAAAAACTGCAAGGTTTTCTGTTTGGCGCTTTCCTCGTGTTCTTAGTAGGCAGCGCTGCGGTTATTGCGATCGATTATTGGGTTTCATGGCAAGCGGAAGATCGCATCATCTACGATATAGATGAAGTGCCCGAGCTTGAGGTCGCCGTTGTGCTTGGCACGAGCAAATATTTGGGTCGAACACTCAACGACTATTATAAGCACCGAATCGAAGCCGCGATTGAGCTGTTCGACCGTGAAAAAGTCGACCAGTTTCTGTTAAGTGGTGATAACGCTCATCGCTCTTACAATGAGCCGTGGACGATGAAACGCGACTTGCTGAAAGCGGGTGTACCCGATGAACGCATTAACCTCGATTACGCAGGCTTTAGAACCTTAGACTCGATTGTTCGCGCCAAAAAGATATTCGATACCGATAACTTTCTGATCATCACTCAAAAATTCCACTGTGAAAGAGCGTTATTCATCGCCAATTCTTACGATATTCACGCGCAGTGTTTAGCGGTTTCAGGACCAACCCATCACTCGGGAAGCTCAATACGTTTGCGTGAAGTGTTTGCGCGCACCAAAGCATTCCTTGATCTGTATATTATGGGGACAACGCCAAAGTTCCTTGGACCTAAAGAGCCGATTCAACCGAGTCCAAAACCGGAATCATTTCCGATCCCAAACCCTATCACCGACCCCACTGTAACCCCTGTTGTAGACCCTACAAAAAGCCCGATTGCAGACCCAGCAGAGACCGATGTGTAGAAAACTACACATTTTGAATTTGTTGCCTCACACTTCCCCATTGTTAAGCAAAAACACACCAACACTCCTTTATTAACTTGAGTAACATTCTTCCAACAAAGTCTGACCCTACATCAAGCTATATACCTCGACAATAATAAGCATGACTCAATGAAGTCGTGCACCAATAAAACGAGGATAACAAAAGGAGCGTCTTATGACGGCACTTGTTACTACACTGAAACACTGGTTGTTCACCCGCAACAGCATGATATTAATTGGTAATTTCACGCTATTCGCACTCTTGCTCAACACCCTTCCTTTCGAATCACAAGTCAATACTGGTTTGAGTATTCTCGTGTTCGTTGCGGTTCTATGGTTAACCGAAGCTATTCATGTCAGCATCACCGCTCTGCTCGTTCCACTCTTGGCTGTCTTGTTTGGTGTGTTCAATACGCCCGCTGCATTAGCGAACTTCTCGAACCCAATCATCTTCCTATTCATGGGTGGTTTTGCCCTTGCTGCTGCGCTCAACAAGCAAGAGCTCGATAAGGCGATTGCCGACAAAGTTCTGCTGATTGCAAAAGGCAGAATGTCGGTGGCGGTGTTCATGCTATTCGGTGTGAGTGCAGGCTTGTCGATGTGGATTTCGAACACAGCAACGACTGCAATGATGCTTCCCCTTGTTCTTGGCATCATGAACAAAGTTGACCAAAGTGAAGACCGCAACACGTACGTGTTCGTACTGCTGGGGATCGCTTACTGTGCATCGATTGGTGGTATCGCAACCTTAGTGGGTAGCCCGCCGAACGCAATCGCCGCTGCAGAAGTTGGCTTGAGCTTTACTGAGTGGATGGCGCTAGGTCTTCCAATCTCAATGATCTTACTGCCAATCGCGATGATTATTCTTTACGTGATGACTAAGCCAAAGCTTGACCACAAATTCGAGCTAGACCACGCTCCCGTTGAGTGGACAAACAGCAAGAAAATCACACTGTCTATCTTCCTTCTAACCGTAACGCTTTGGATATTCGGTAAACCAATCAACGCAATGATTGGCGGATTCTCTAAATTTGATAGCTTAGTAGCGATTGGCGCAATTGTACTGCTTGGCGCTTCTAGAGCGGTGGAATGGAAAGACGTTGAGAAGACAACGGACTGGGGTGTTCTTATCCTATTCGGTGGTGGTATCTGCTTAAGTAACATTCTAAAAGCGACAGGAACCAGCGTATTCTTAGCACACTCACTAAGCGGATTTTTAGAAACAGCTGGCGTACTGCTTACGATTCTAGCCGTGGTAGCGTTCGTGGTATTCCTAACGGAATTTGCGAGTAACACAGCGAGTGCAGCACTTCTGGTGCCAGTATTCGCAACCATCGCTGAAGCACTTGGTATGTCGCCAGTTATTTTGTCTGCACTGATCGCTGTTGCTGCGTCTTGTGCCTTCATGCTTCCTGTTGCAACACCACCAAACGCAATCGTGTTTGGCTCGGGTCACATCAAGCAGAAAGAGATGATGCGAATCGGTATGGTGTTGAACCTAGTTTGTATCCTAGTTCTGACTCTGTTCGCTTGGATCTTCTGGTAAACACTAACGTTCTATAAGCGCATGCTTACAGGAATGCTCCCCTAAACTGGTTGAACTTCCCCCGGTTCAACCAAGACAAAAATGCCCGTTCAGCGTAAGCAAGCACTGAACGGGCATATAAAAACAAGAAACGCTTTCCCTTTTGGTGGCCCCGCGCCACCTTTTTTGTTTTGGCTTTTGGGAGAAGAACCATAAAAACGCCACACGTCACATATGCACGTGTGGCTTATAAACTCATCAAAACAATTTTCAGATTAGTGACTCAAGATCACCTGGTTTCGACCTGAATGCTTTGCTTGATATAAAGCTTCATCAGCGCGAGCAATGGTCTCTGTCACTCGCTCTTGCTTCATCTCGGCAACACCGATACTGCATGTCAGCGGATCGCCATGAACCCAAAGGTGCTGGCTGACTAAAAGTCGGATTTTCTCGGCCTTTCTTTGTGCTTCGCCAAGATCAGTCTCAGGGCAAAAAACAATGAACTCCTCACCACCCCATCTCACCAACTTGTCGGTAGCGCTGATCGAGCTGCCCACCACCATGCTGAATTCACGCAGAATATGGTCACCCATTTGGTGTCCGTATTTGTCGTTCACACTCTTGAAGTAGTCAATATCGAGATAGAGTATACTGAGCTTACCGTGGCCTTGCTTTACCTGCTGAGACTGCATTTTTAGCCAATCACGAATCGCGTGTCGGTTGAGAATCCCAGTCAGTTCATCACGATGAGCCTTTTCTGAAAACTCAAAGTTTTGCTCTCTCAGTGCTCGATTGACGTTCTTTAAGTGATGATGTCTTTTCTCTGCAAGCACCATGCGTTTTCTTGAACGGTTTAACTCAGACAATAAGAATACGGTGCCTGTACCAACCCAAACAAACAGTAAGATAAGGAACAAGCTTTCGCCTGAAATATAAGATCCCTCGAACTCAATACTACGGATGACTATTCTGTGGTGACCCAGTTTCGCACCAGACGCAGTAGCAAACTCGACCATATTCACATTCGAATACTCAGGCGCTGAATGCTCTAGCGCAATCTCGTTATCCGCTAACCACCATGTCATTACTTGCAGGTTTTTGATCGGAATCTCAATCACACCACCATCCACGCCTGGAGAAAACTCCATTCCGTTGTACTTATGCGTGTACTCGTCATCAGGAACCGAATAAGCAGGATTGTAATTACGCAGGTAAGTTCGCAAACGACCGCTAGAATCGGCCTCCGCATGGTAATCAATATTGACTCTAAAGGTGTGGTACTGAGAAAGGTCAAGGCCAGTGGTAATGTCTGGGTTGATACGAATCGATAGGCCGCAATAAGGCCACGGATACTCAGACTTTTTAAGCTCACAGTCGAGAATATACTGACCATTTTGATAAGATAATTGGGACGTACTGACGCCTCTATCCACTTGATCGCTGGTCGCGATAAACTCATATTTATCCGGCGTAATTGCCGTTATCACACGATTTCCGCTCACACGGTAATACTGGACAATCGCCAGTGTCGTGATAACTAAAAAGATGACTATTTTATGGATCCACTTCACGTCTAAGCTTCCGGCTTAAGGTCCCTATAGTTGGGATTTCACGATAAAAAATAAGTTAGGTAAATTAGTGATCTTAATGCCAATAATTTACTAAAAAACGTTATATCACGCCTGAACAAAATGTCATACCATAATTTTGAGCGAGCGTTTACTCATCAATTATCCATCGCAATAATCAAGTAATATTGCGTATTAAAACGGACTCTATTTGTTATACTCATCGCATAATCATCGTTAACCGTAGCGCCTGCTTACAGAGCGTCCGAGTCGACGAAATAATAATCAAAATACAACGAGTAATGTCATGTCTTTATTAGCAAAAGGAACACTCAAGAAAATGAGTGCTTCGCTCGATGGTGCGGTTACCTACCGTTTACCTGTCGGTGAAGAGTTTGTAGAGCTAAACCCTCTGATTGGTAAAACCATCAACCTCACTCACACCGGTAATATTTTTTGCTGCTCGTGTGGCAAGAAAACCAAGAAAAGCTACTCTCAAGGCCACTGCTTTGTGTGCATGAGAAAGCTAGCAAGCTGCGACATGTGCATCATGAAGCCAGAAACTTGCCACTACGATGAAGGTACTTGTCGTGAGCCTGAATGGGGCGAAGCGAACTGCATGGTTGATCACTTCGTTTACCTATCGAACACATCAAGCCTTAAAGTGGGTATCACTCGTCACACTCAAATCCCTACCCGTTGGATTGACCAAGGCGCGACTCAAGGTTTGCCTATCTTGAAGGTAAAAACACGTCAGATTTCTGGCCTGATCGAAGTTGAGTTAGCAAAGCACATTGCTGACAAAACCAACTGGCGCACGCTGCTTAAAGGCGACGGCGACGATATGGAATTGGTAGAAAAAGCCAAAGAACTGTTGCCGTTGGTTGAGGATAAAATCCAAGAGATCAGAGCGAAGTTTGGTGATGATGCTATCGAGATTCTGAGCGAAAACATCACTTCATTGAGCTACCCAGTTGAACAGCACCCAGTGAAGATTGTGTCGCACAACTTTGACAAGAACCCTGAAGTATCTGGTGTGCTGCAAGGTATTAAAGGCCAATACCTAATCTTAGATACGGGCGTGATTAACATCCGTAAATTTGGCTCTTACGAAGTGGAAGTGTCTGCATAACTTGTAGAACTTAAACGTTTCTTATAGTTAGAAGCGCTTAGTGAATAGCCAAAAAATAAAATGCCCTCAAGTGATGACTTGAAGGCATTTTTCGTTGTCGATCCTATTCGCTTTCGATGACGATTTTAGGCGTTAGAGCGCAACCACATCTCCGTCTACACAATTCTTGCCGTTGGCTTTCGCGCGATAGAGAGATTGATCGGTTAAATTCACGAGTGCATCAATCGTGACACCGTCTTCACAGGCTTGGCTATCACTGATTCCGATACTGACACTCGAATTAAATCGTAACTGTTCATCAATCTTAAATTCGGTTTGATTAAACTGCTCTCGGATCTGATCAGACACTTGACGCGAAATCTGAGGCGACGCATTAGGGATAAATACAATGAACTCTTCACCGCCCCATCGACCTGCGACACCGCCCACAGCCTCAACATTACGCTTAGTAATATCAGCCAAAGCACAAATGACCTCGTCACCCACCATGTGCCCGTAGGTATCATTGATCGATTTGAAGTCATCGATATCAAGCAGCATACACACTAAGTGAGTCTCAGAGACAAGGTGCTCTCTCAGCCACTCATAAATCGCCCTACGGTTAAGCAAATCCGTCATTTCATCGTAATTCGCTTGGTGTACCAACTGCTTTTCCAGCATCACCTTTTGAGTCACATCTTCGAGCACAACCTGAACGGCTGGCTGACCTTTCCAAGTAATCGCATTGTCGTAAATATTGAAGAACCGATGAACGCCGTCAAAGCCAATGTTTTCAACCACGGTACTAGTACCTGACAACTCCCCTGATACGATCGCGTGATAGTGCTTGCTGATGCCATCGGCATTCTGTTTTGGTACCAGTTCAAGGATAGAGTCCAGCTCTAATACTTGCTCGATGGTAGCCGCGCCTTGCATGTTGACCCAAGATTGATTAACCATCAGCGGCTTGAAATCTCGGTGAACCAAGATGCCCTGCCCAGATTGCATGATCATGTCGTGATACATCTTATCTTGCTCACGCACCGCATTTTGCAGCTGAATCGCAGGGGAAAGATCGATCACTGTGACTTGCAGTGCAGGTCTTCCCTGCCACTCCGTCACATGGTCGATAGAAAACACGGTGAACTCTCTGCCATTGCGATCAACATTGGTATAGGTGTGAACCTGAGGGTCGCGTTGACCACTGACCGTTTCAAGGTAATTTTGATAGGCGAGAACATGATAATCTTCTGAGATTAGATCTAGAAAGCTATCGATATTAGAAAGTAGTTCTTCGGGCGATTGGTATCCATAGATGCGAGCATAGTTAGCGTCAACACTCACTACATTCATATCTTGAATAGTTATTACACCGTACGTGGATTCGAAATTTATTGAAGACATTGCCAACTCCGCACTCTAGCTACACTTCATAAACTGGAGCATAACAACACATCCTGCCAACGCTTCCACACAATCTATCACGCGCTAGGGACATTAATATTCCATCTAGTATATCGTACTGTTGCGGCCTTCTCTACAACTCAATTGCTAACACGAGTTAGTAAAAGTAGACAAGCATCTCAATCCCATTATTCGCGTCAAAAAACTGAAATAGATAACCTATACCAATGTAACCATTATCTTTTTCTACTTTTGGCCTTGAACTGATGAAAGAATCCGCTCCCAACCACTTCAAATCCTGTTCGCTATTCTTTTAAACCTGCGCACTATTCTTTAAACCTACGAACTATTCATTCCAATCAGAGAAATATGAGACTAAGAAGTCGATAGCTAACCGTGCTCTCTGTGGAAGAAAACGACGGTTCTGATAAACAATCCAACTGCTTGTGCCCGCTCCCCAATACTCTTCTAACACAGGGACGAGTTTTCCATTGCTAAGACTGCCATTGAAACTGCTTTTAGGAAGATAAACGATGCCAAGCCCCTCTTCACATGCTTTCAGTACTGCGCTCGAATTGTTACTGCGCCAGCGTCCATGTACTCGCACTGCATTTAACGGTTTGCCCTCTTTCTCAAATAGCCACTGATCACTGTTGGCGATAATACAGCTGTGCATTTTTAACTGCTCTGGATGAGTCGGCGTACCAAATTGCTCTATGTAGTCTTTACTGGCTGCCGCCGCCATCGGGCGATCGACGAGCTTTCTTGCCACCAATCCTGAATCGTCCAATCGGCCATAACGAATCGCGAAATCGATGCCATCTTCGATGAAGTTAACCATCTTGGTATTGAAATTCATTTCTATGGTGAGCTCAGGATGCTCTTTAGCAAACTCCATCAGCGCCGCGGCAACATGGTTCTCTGCAAATGCGCCCGCCGCACTAACACGTAAAGTACCACTCAACTGAGTTTGTTGAGACGTGACTTGTTCATTGGCCTGTTGCAGCCCAATCACCAAGTCTTTGCACTGTTGGTAATAAGTGTGGCCAGATTCAGTCAGGCTAACCATCCGTGTTGAACGCGCAAGCAGAGCCACTCCCACTCTCTCTTCCAACCTTGAAACCTGCCGACTCACATGGCTGGTACTGCAACCTAACTGTTTGGCGGCCGCTGAAAAGCCGTGGCACTCAGCAACTGCAACAAATTCGTTAATCCCTTCAAAGCTGTCCATACTTCACCTGTTTACATCTAACGAATTCACATCCGACTAATTCTCATTCGACTGTTGCTATATAGCAATAATGTTTTGTCTATTCGGCATATTATCACTCAAATGGTTTACTACTAGTATTACAGGTAACGAAACAGCGGCACCTTTATCAATAAAACGGATGTCTGTCTTAGAAACGCGGATGTCTAAACAACGACGCTGAAACCAAACAAAAGTGCTCAAAGGGAAGAATCATGAAAAAAATACTAATACCTGTAACTAACCACGCAACACTAGGCGATACAGACCAAGCGAACGGGACTTACGCGCCTGAACTGACTCATGCTCTGAAAGAGATCTTGGCTGCGGGTTTTGAGTACGACATCACTTCTATCAAGGGTGGTAAAGGTCCGTTGTATGGGACAGATATTGAAGGGGATTCAGTAAACGCGGAAATCTTGGCTGATGATGATTTCCAAAACCGCATCAACAATACGATCCCTGTAAGCCAAATTAATGCAGAAAGCTACGATGCTATCTTCTACCCAGGCGGATTCGGCTTGCTTTCAGACTTAGCAACCAATGAGCAGTTTGCTGCTATTGCGGCTAAACATTATGAAGATGGCGGTGTGATTGCGTCAGTATGTCACGGCCCTGCGGCGCTGCTTCCGATTGTTCTGAGCAACGGCGAGAAGCTACTAAGCTCTAAATCGGTGACTGGCTTTACACGTGAAGAAGAGATCGACTTTGGTACGATCAACGACATTCCATTCCTACTGGAAGAGTCGCTTGCTCGTGGAGCAGCGCGTTTCAACAAGGTTCAACCGTGGCAAGAACTTGTGATTGTTGATGAGCGAGTAATTACTGGCCAGAACCCAACTAGCGCACACGCAGTGGGTGTAGCAATTGTTGAGCAGCTTTCTTAGTCGAATCGCTGTATTGATTAGGTCACAGGCGATAACTAAATAAGCGCGCTGAAACGAAAAAGAGCATATTTCCTACTCACTATTCATGAGAGAAGTATGCTCTTTTCTAATTCTGTCGCTATTAAGTGCTCGTGACTTCTTGCTAATTACTTCTACTAATGGCTTCGCAAGATCCCTTCAAGCACATTGAACAGCAAGTCGATCTCTTCAATCGAGTTGTAATGCATACAACCAATACGCACCACGCCCTGCTCTTCAATACCCAACTGTTTCACCAAACCTAATGCGTAGAAATGTCCGTTCCACACACAGATATTATGTTCACCCAGCTTCTTGGCGATGAACTCTGGAGAATGGTTTTCAAAGGTAACCGCAAAGGTTGGCGTTCTTAGGTTCGAATCAAACTCTGTTTTCCCGTAAAGCTTTGCCCCTTCAAGATCAGACAAGCGTTTAAGGAAGTACTCACTGAGCTGGCTTTCATGCTTATTATAAAGCGCGTAGCTTTGCTCTAAACGAGAACGCAATGAGTCGGTTGGCTCACCGAATTGCGCCAAGTAATCTACCGCCGCAATCACACCTGCAAGGCCTTCAAAGCTTTGTGTTCCGGTTTCAAAACGGCCTGGGCCGATATTGGTTGCAGGCTCAACCTTGTAAGGCTTTAACGTGTGTAGCCATTGAGGTGCAACATAAGCAATGCCCACATGCGGGCCGAAGAATTTATACGCTGAACACGCTAAGAAATCACAATTCAGCTGCTGAACATCGATCAAGTGATGTGGCGCGTAATGAACGGCATCGACATAAACCTGCGCACCATGCTGATGTGCAAGCTCAATAACTTTTGCCATGTCGACAATAGAGCCAGTCGTGTTCGAAGCAAACGTCACCGCGACAAGCTTGGTTTTCTCGTTCAACAGTGACTCAAAATGCGCCATATCCAAACTGCAATCTGACTCGTCGACACGAACCTGGCGAACTATCGCGCCTTTGTCGTCTGCCGCTTGCTGCCAGCTCGATACGTTCGAGTAGTGGTCTAGCGCCGTGACGATAACTTCATCGCCCTCTTTCCAATCGCGGCTGATCGCTCGGCTAAGTTGGAAGGTCAGCGATGTCATATTCGCACCGAACACAACGTTGCCAGAAGATTCAGTATTAAGCAGTGCTTGTGCCGCTTCTCGCGCTTGCTGCATTAAGCTTGTCGTCTTTTGACTAGAAAAATAGTGCCCACCTAGGTTTGAATTGAAATGCCCCAGGTATTCGGTCATGGATGCTAAAACATTTTCAGGAACCTGAGAGCCACCCGGCCCATCAAAAAAGGTCACCGGCTTACCGTTATGGTATTGGCCTAGCGCGCTAAACTGCTGGCGCACATCATTAAGAGTGAAGGACATTGCGCGCATCCTTAGCCGTTAGAACAAACACATCCATGTAACCCATCTCGTCGTGGTCTATGGTGCGAATTGGCTGTGCGTTGTGCCATAGCTTACTGTCAGCAAGCATTGCAACTTCGCCGTCTTCAAGCACTTTTCTAAAGAACGGTGCTTCATGAGAATCTTGGTACAGCATGATCTCGCCACCCACAATGTTATGTCGGTTCACACCAATCAAAGCGATGTGGTCAAAACCATCTTGGTGAACCCCTTCTGGAGCAACCTGAGTCTCTTCAAAAATAGCGGCAATGCGGATCTGATGGATTTCGATTTCTTGCCCGTCTTCAAGCCCGTTGGTTTCTATAAACAGCTCACACATTTCTTGCATGCCTTCACTGCTTAGAATCTTCGCTTCAATCGGCTCGAACTGACGAACAACGTCACCTTGAAAGTGATTAATGTTTTCAGACTGAACAAAGTTATGTTTGTCTTGCTCAACGACTTGTCCATTACTGAATTGAACCACCGAGTATCTTCTCAATCGAAACTGGCCATCCGCATGCTCTGTGCTTGGTAGCTTAGAGAATGAAGGTGACAACTCCTTAACTGCGTGGTTACTGAGGTGGGTAATATGTAGGGTATTTTCGTGAGCATGTAACATCATCGACTCCTTAATGATTGTTAATTTACTTTCGGCATTTAACGTTTTGTTTACATAAAGGATACTTGAAGATCTTGTCAAATCAACATTAAACAATCATTTATCCCGTCAGATTTAATAATTCAGACACTAAATCCAACTTGAAAATAAAAAGCAGTGTATAACACCAGAATAAAAGATGACCAACTCTTAAAACTAGCACACTCCACTAGCTAGTTATAAATCCCTACAAATTTAAATTTAACGATATTATTAACTGGTAAGCCATGTTTCATATTGTGTCAGCCCTTTCGCTTCAATACGCCAGCCTCCTTGCATGAACTCAAGTACCACGCTCGCCATCATTCATTTCTATGCTTTTGCACAGCAAAATACGACCTACCTATCAATTGCCAAGCTATTGATTATTTACACAACAAACTGAAATTGGTTAATTTATGAGTACGCCAGAAACCAAACGCCTTTGCTTGCGCGTCTGGAACAGGTCGAGTTCGGGGGGAACTCGACCGCCCCAAATCAATTTGCTTCCTTTAAAAGGTTAAGACTTCACTGATCTTCCAGTCTCGAAAACACTCAGCTTTAAACGGTGTGCACCTAATTCGAATTGATAATGTAGTTTATGTGAATTGCTTGAAGTGGAACATTGCGAAAGGAATTTACTTAGTGATTTCTTGTAACAAGAGCATGACGCCTTTGAGATCATCAGCAGGCATAAGCGTGTGAGACGTTCCTCGCTAACACGTTTATGCCCCAAAGCTACTTAGAGCTAATACCCTATACATTTTTGAGGCGTGCATTTCCCCTACTAAACTCTCATGTCAGTAAGGTAAGTTTCAGGATTCAATAAATTACCAATCCTTGGTTGGTCTAGTTAAACTGTACTGAAGAGTTTAGTAGCATTATTGTTCTGATATTTTTTTAGCTCACCTTAGATAACATCGGGGCTCCAGAAATACGCTTGGCACTTTTCTGTCGGGGTAAACCCCATGTTTTGATAAACCGTCTCACCATCTGGAGACGCACTTAAGCTAGCTACTTTATACCCCAAACTTTCGGCGACTTTCAGTGGAAAAATAGTCAGTGCGCTACCAACTCCTTGCTTACGATGAGCAGATAAAGTTGAAACATTCGATACACTGGCAATACCTGATGCCATAATTAGGGTTGTTGCTCCGATTGGTATTCCATTATCGATAGCTAGAAAGTGACGAGTAGACAGGTCGTTGGCTCCATAGCCAGCCGCTGCGTACATCTCAGTCCAATGCTGTGAAACTTCATCGGGTAATGAATGAGCCTCACAAACAATGCTCGTCCAAGCACGGAGCTGCTCTAATGTCTCAACTTCTTGAATTATAACTGAGTCAGGCAAAGTGGCTTTTGGAAGCTGAGCAATATCAACAGACATCATCGTCGTCTCCATAACCTTAAATGCTCCAGAGTCTGACAACAAATCTTCTAAATTACTCGGAGCACTTCTAGCTCCCAGCCACCAACAAACACTATGACGCTGATCTGATATCTCACCGTTGATTTTCTGAATACGTTCCAACGTAAGATTGCTTGATAACCTTGGTGAAAGCACATTATTGAATAATGGGAAATTAATGTCACTTTTAGTGGTAATCACATCTGTATGATATTGGATCTGAATCCTTTCCCATTTTCCCCACACCAGAACGCTATGAACCAGCATATCCTCTGCAGCCTGTGGTAAAAGTGGGTGATGAATACTGTCAATAGTAGTAGCTTGTATTTTCATTTATTTTTTCTTTTGGATAAGTAAGTGACAACTTTAACAGTCCATGAAATCTGGTTATTGAACCAAAGCGACAACATTATCTCTATTTTTTGAGAAACAACCCACCGTAGACATCGCTTACAGCATCTTTGATACCGAAATGAGCACTAGGTGTTCGCCCAAGTGCTTTTTTTACCTGCCTTATCATATGTGACTGATCACTATACCCATGTTGGAAAGCTAATTCAGACCAAGATGGTTCTTTTTCTCCATGTCTAACAATATCAGTCATAAGCTTTTCTAATTTTCGACAAGCGAGATATTGTGAGGTACGAAAGCCTGTATATTTAAGAAAGTCCCGCTCTAGTGTTCGTCGGCTAAAAGGCAATGTAGTACTTAAACTCTGGCTGCTGTCGAGAGTCGTGATTACTTGTTGTATACGTTTGTACGAATTCATGATTTTTACCTGATCAAAAATCATAATTAATTCCTTTTCCAACCAATCGACTATTTTGGGGTCACTGCTCGACATATTGGCTTTCAAAGATAACTCACTAAAGGCGTTTGGAAGCCCTGTAATCTTATTCAATTGTTGATTATTTCGACTGAAATCAAATACCTTAAGTGCACCAGGTCTAAGCTTTAACCCCAAAAATTTTTGTTTATGTGCATGTGACATCATAATGCACTCTGATAGTGGGCCAATGCAGTGTGCTCCTTTAATGTCAACCTCTCCGCTAGAAGAAACATAGTGATTGATTTGATTGATGGGTGTGAAAATTAAGTTAGCACTCGGATTTGGTAATAGCTTAGGCGCGGTATGTAGATCGATGCCTTGGGGACGTTCGAGAAACCAAAAGTTTTCTATAAGCTCTTGTACCAATAGAGTTTTCGGGAAGCTAATCCAAGCTTTCATTTTGATATTCTCATTCGTAAAAAATGGTTCATGTTTTAATATTGTAGTGAATAAGCCAATGTGATAACAGTACTTGAAATTTGCGATAACGAAAGTAATCAATTAAATGCTAATTTAACAAAGTCGCTGACTTACTTTTGTCCAATTGTGAGTTTCATTATTTGTAACTACTCTTGCGTACATCAAAACATGCTTGCTTCTTTATAGTCAATTTCAATATAGGGGACGTTAGGGATGGCTAACCGAATGTACGCCCACTTACTTCGCTACCCTAGTCAAACCCCACAGACTACAATCCTCAAAACCTTTGACGCCTTTCACCGATCTTCCTGCCACGAAAACGTTTGTCTCGATTAAGTTCTAAACTATAACGATTAATTACACTTCAGCCCTTGTTTACACTTTTATTGCCTCCATATTTTCCATACAATCCTAAGCGATTATAAATAAAAACAATTTCAATTTCGGAGTCCTCATGAGCGACGTAAAGCACTGTAATTTATTGATTCTTGGTTCTGGCCCTGCTGGCTATACAGCTGCAGTTTACGCTGCTCGTGCAAACCTAAACCCAGTACTTGTTACCGGTATGCAGCAAGGTGGTCAGCTTACAACCACAACAGAAGTGGAAAACTGGCCGGGTGATGCAGAAGGTCTAACTGGTCCAGCTCTAATGGATCGCATGAAAGAGCACGCAGAGCGCTTTGAAACAGAGATCCTGTTCGACCACATTAACGAAGTCGATCTATCAAACCGCCCTTTCCGTCTTAAAGGCGATTCTGGCGAGTACACGTGTGATGCATTGATCATCTCAACGGGTGCATCGGCTAAGTACTTAGGTTTAGATTCTGAAGAAGCATTCAAAGGCCGCGGCGTTTCTGCTTGTGCTACATGTGATGGTTTCTTCTACCGCAACCAGAAAGTAGCGGTTGTGGGTGGTGGTAACACGGCTGTTGAAGAAGCACTTTACCTATCGAACATCGCGTCTGAAGTTCATCTAGTTCACCGTCGTGACACGTTCCGCGCTGAAAAGATTCTTGTTAAGCGTTTAATGGACAAAGTAGAGAACGGCAACATTGTTCTTCACACTGATCGCACGCTAGACGAAGTTATAGGCGACGACATGGGCGTGACTGGCGTTCGTATTAAAGATACTCAGTCTGATAAAACAGAAGATATCGAAGTAATGGGCGCATTCATTGCTATCGGTCACCAACCAAACACTGAAATCTTCAAAGGCCAAGTGGATATGAAAGATGACTACATCATCGTTCAGTCTGGCCTTGAAGGTAACGCGACACAGACAAGCATCCCTGGCGTATTCGCTGCAGGTGACGTAATGGACCACAACTACCGCCAAGCAATCACTTCTGCTGGTACAGGTTGTATGGCTGCACTGGATGCTGAACGCTTCCTAGATGGCCTTAACGATAAGTAAATCTGAGATTGCAGATTTGATTATCGGTGCTCTCGCCTCAGTAGATGCAGGGCGTCATCACATTTTGTTGTAAATCCCTAAAGCCCAGTGGTATATCCACTGGGCTTTCTTTTGTATACTAGCCGCCCTCAACAAATAATAATTATCATTAAGCCTTCATAATGGATAAGAAAAAACAACGCAGCTTGAACAAGTGGCTTAAGCAACAGAGTAAGTTAGCGAAACGCTGGCTTATGATTGCGATTAGCCTTGGCGTACTTTCAAGCGTGTTTTTAATTGCTCAAGCAGCTCTTCTCGCCTCTATTCTTCACCAGCTGATCATCGAGAATGTCGATAAATCTGAACTGGTTGGTCATTTCGCAGGCTTGGCATTATCGGTCGTTGGCCGTGCTGGCTGTACATGGGGACGTGAAATCGCAGGTTATCGCTGTGGTGAACAAATCCGTGTCTACATCAGGCAACTCATCCTTGATAAGTTACGTGAATTAGGCCCTGCTTATATCAAAGGCAAACCTGCGGGTACGTGGGCAACCCTGTTGCTAGAACAAGTAGAGGACATGCAAGACTTCTTCTCTCGTTACCTACCTCAGATGTCTTTATCGGTAATGATTCCATTCATTATTTTGGTTGTGGTGTTCCCAGTAAACTGGGCAGCAGGACTGATCTTCTTGATTACTGCTCCACTGGTGCCGATGTTCATGGCACTTGTGGGTATGAAAGCAGCCGATGCAAACCGTAAAAACTTCAAAGCACTGCAACGTCTTTCCGGTCACTTTTACGACCGTTTGCAGTCAATGACAACCATCCGTTTATTTGATCGCACCAACGCTGAAACAGAGGTACTTAAAGGTGCATCTGAAGTGTTCAGAACGCGTACCATGGATGTGTTGAAAATCGCTTTCTTGTCTTCTGCTGTACTTGAGTTTTTCACGTCGATCTCTATCGCAATGACAGCGGTTTACTTTGGTTTCACCTACATCGGTGAGCTTAACTTCGGTCACTACGGCGCAGGCATTACGCTATTCGCAGGTTTGTTTATCCTTATCTTGGCGCCAGAGTTTTACCAACCTCTGCGTGACTTAGGTACTTTCTACCATGCGAAACAACAAGCGGTTGGCGCAGCTGAAAGTATTGTCGAGTTCCTAGAAACCGACATCACTAAGGTTAAATCAGGCGACACTCAGCTTGATCCGGCTCAAGGCATCAATATTGAAGCTCAAGATCTCAAAGTGTTAAGCCCTGAAGGTGTTCAACTGGTTGGCCCTATCTCGTTTGCACTGAATACTCGCCAATCGACTGCGTTAGTTGGTCCAAGTGGTGCGGGTAAAACAAGTTTGATCAACGCCATTCTTGGTTTCATGCCTTATGAAGGAAGCTTGAAAATCAATGGCATTGAACTGCGTGACCTAGACTTAGCCTCTTGGCGTAAAACGATTAGTTGGGTTGGTCAAAACCCGTTGCTACTGCACGGCACAATTCGTGACAACGTCACTCTAGGTAAGCACGATATCACTGACCAAGTTGTCGAGAATGCACTTGAGCAGTCTTTTGCTAACGAATTCGTAAATGAGCACGGCTTGGATTACATGATTTCTGATCGCTCTGGCGGTCTGTCTGTAGGTCAATCTCAGCGTTTGGCTCTAGCTCGCGCAATGATTCAAGACGGTCAGTTCTGGTTGCTCGATGAACCCACTGCCAGCCTAGATACTCGTAGCGAACAGTTGGTAATGAAAGGCATCAATAGCAACATCGAAAGCCGCACTGCCCTACTTGTGACGCACCAACTTGCCCCGCTTCAATCGGTCGATAACATTCTGGTTATGCGCGATGGTGGTCTTGTTGAACAAGGTCATTACTCTCAGCTTTCGACTGCGGGTGGTTTATTCGAAGAGATGCTTAACGCGAACTTAGCTCAACAAGATAATAAGGGTAATTTAGATGCGTGATTTACTGCCTTACCTGAAACTCTATAAAAAGCATTGGTTTGGCCTATCGCTAGGCATGCTATTGGCTTTTGCTACTCTATCGGCTTCTATCGGCTTGTTAACGCTATCAGGCTGGTTTATTTCAGCTTCTGCGGTTGCTGGCCTTACGATTGCACGTGAAACCTTCAACTACATGCTACCAGGTGGTGGTGTACGTGGTTTGGCAATGAGCCGTACTGCGGGTCGTTGGGGTGAACGTGTTGTGAGCCACAATGCGACATTCAAACTGTTAACTGATTTACGGATCTTCTTCTTCAAGAAGCTGGCTCCGCTGATCCCAGGTCGTATTTCAAACCTTCGTGACGCTGACCTTCTCAACCGTTTGGTTGCTGATGTCGACGCCATGGACCACGTGTACTTGCGCTTAGTAAGCCCTGTGACGGTGGGTATGTTCGGGATCTTCTTCCTAACTCTGTTCTTAATGTGGTTCGATAGCTCACTAGGTTTAATCTTAGGTTCTATCCTTCTGATCATGCTGTTGGTTTGGCCAATCTTGTTCTACAAACTGGGCAAGCGTAACGGCGGTGAACTGACACAGAACAAAGCAGACCTTCGTGTGACAACGCTAGATTGGATTGAAGGCTACAGCGAGCTAACTCTGTTCGGTGCAGAAGAACGTTACCGTAATGCCATTCTAGAGACTCAACGCAAGCTGATGGCGAATCAGTTTGTGAATGCCAACCTAACCGGTATGGCTTCAGCAGCACTAATGCTGTTCAACGGTTTAACGTTGGTTCTTATGCTTTGGCTTGCGGCTGACGGTGTGGGTGGTAATGCACCAGACCCGTTCATCGCGCTAATGGCATTCGCAACCATGGCAAGTTTTGAACTGCTGATGCCTATTGCGGGCGCGTTCCAGCATTTAGGTCAAACTCTGTCTTCTGCACGTCGCTTGAATGAAGTGATTCTGTCAGAACCTGAAGTTCAGTTCGCTGAAGAGAAACTCGACATCAACAAGCCGCTTGATATTACGTTCTCAAACGTGACGTTCAACTACCCTGACTCTGAGCGCAGTGTTCTGAACGCTGTCGACCTAACGATCCCTGCAACGAACAAGGTTGCGATTGTGGGTCAAACGGGTTCTGGTAAATCAACACTGATTCAGCTTTTGACTCGCTACTGGGATCCTAAGAAGGGTTACATCTCAATCGCGGGCATTGAACTGACTCAGTGGAATGAATCACAGCTTCGTGAATCAATCAGTGTAGTAAGCCAACGTGTCGACATTCTAAATGGTACTTTGCGTGACAACTTGTTGATTGCAAGACCAAAAGCAACCGATGATCACTTAGCGAATATCCTTAAAGATGTTGGCCTAGAAAAACTGCTTGAGAATAACGCGCTTGATAGCTGGTTAGGTGACGGTGGTCGTCAACTGTCTGGTGGTGAGAAGCGCCGTATTGGCATCGCACGTGCGATTCTTCATGATGCCCCTATCCTGCTTCTCGATGAGCCAACAGAAGGCTTAGATAAGCAAACAGAACACAGCATCATGACGCTGTTCGAGAAGCACTTTGAAGGCAAGACGGTTATCTTCATCACTCACCGTTTGATTGGTCTAGAGTCGATGGATTCTATCGTTCTGATTGAACAAGGCGAGATTGTTGAAAACGGCTCTCACGAGAAGCTGTTAAACGAAGAAGGACGTTATTTCCAACTTCGTCAGGCAATCTAGCTTCCCCTTAAGCTATAAAGAAAACTATTCAAGGCCCGAGTTTATGCTCGGGCTTTTTGTTGTCTGCGATTCTAGTCTCGAGCAACCATTCCCCCCTAAACGGTTGTTCATGCGCTGATTAGTTTTGCCCTTTCCTACAAAAACTTACCATTTAAAAAGCAACGAGTTGCACACAATTCAAGTCGTAGCACATTACTATGATCATCTTTCTAGGATAATACGTATCAATCAACCTCATGGAATAACCTCCCCCTAAAATAATGGAGAACAGTGTATGTCTTTACGATTAATCGCAACAACGATAGCGCTTGTAGGTGCTAGCTTTACCGCTCAAGCGAGCTCGGAATGTGAAGTATCAATTGATGCTAGTGATCAAATGAAATTTTCAACTGACACATTAAGCGTTCCAGCGAGCTGTAAAGAAGTGAAGCTGACGCTAAACCATACTGGTTCTATGCCAGCCCAATCAATGGGTCACAACGTCGTTATAACAGACACTGCGTCGCTACAAGCAGTAGGCATCGATGGTATGTCGGCAGGTATCGACAATAACTACGTAAAACCTGACGACAGCCGCGTTTACGCCTTCACTCGTGTTATCGGTGGTGGCGAGTCAACCTCAATCACTTTCAGCACAGAGAAAATGACAGCCGGTGGCGACTACTCTTTCCTATGTTCATTCCCGGGCCACTGGGCAATTATGAAGGGCAAGTTTGAGTTTAAATAACTCGTTAGTCTAGATGGTACAGATACATCAAAGCCCCACCTAAGTCGGGGCTTTGTTATATTGGCTTCGATTACAGCTTGAAGCGGCTGATTTCGCTTTCTAGCTCGTGAGACAGTTCAGAAAGCTGCGCAGCTTGCTCTGCAGCTTGGTGTGCTTCGTCTGCTAGCTCGTTAGATACGTCACGGATTCCTTCAGTGTTACGAGTAATCTCAGACGTTACTGACGCTTGCTCTTCTGCAGCAGAAGCAATCTGTGTTGCCATGTCGCTGATGCGTTCAACAGCAGCATGGATTTGCGTTAGGCTTGCAGCCGCTGAGTTCGCGTCATCAACACTGGTTTCAGCAAGAGTACGGCTATCGTTCATGATGTTAACCGCTTTGCCTGTTGTACCTTGCAGCAACTCAATCGTTTGTTGAATTTCTTGCGTTGAACCGTGTGTACGTTGGCTCAGAACTCGAACTTCATCCGCTACTACTGCGAAACCACGACCTTGCTCACCGGCACGTGCTGCTTCAATAGCGGCGTTAAGTGCAAGTAGGTTTGTTTGTTCTGCAATACCTTGAATGTTAGACAAGATAGCGTTGATGCTGTTGCCGTGCTCTTCAAGTTCTAGAATCACGTTGGTTGCGATTTGAACTTCTTGAGCCAGGTTTTGGATAGAGCTTTGAGTCTGTGTCACTTGACCAGTACCGTGCTCACACGCGCCAACCGCTTCAGATGAGTTCTGTGCAGTATGGTCTGCGTTACCTGCGATCTCTTGTGTTGCTGCAGCCATTTCGTTAACGGCTGTTGCTACCATGTTGATCTCGTCTTGTTGCATTTGGATACGAGCACTACGTTCTTCAGCTTGAGAAGCCGTTTGACGCGCTTGGCTGCCCAGCGCAGCAGATACTTCGCTTAGCTTGATCACCATGGTGTGCATGTTGCCCACAAAACGGTTGAAGTTTGCTGCAAGCTGACCAATTTCGTCGTCGCTCTTAGGCTCAAGGCGTTGAGTAAGATCGCCCTCACCTGAAGCAATTTCTTCAAGTGCTGCTGAAACGCGGTTTAGGTCGCGGAATAGGAAGCTTACTAACCAAGACACAAGTACGATTACGATGAGCGTAATAATGACAGCAGTGATGATCAGCTGAGTAAGTAGCGTTGAGTGGTTCGCTTCTTCTGTTGCTTTGTCCATCTGAACCGCGAAGATCCAGTTAGTGTTAGGCACCTTCGTGAAGTAAAGCAGCTTGTCTGCGCCGCGCTCTTTGATGATCTCGATGCTACCCGTACGCACTGCGTTTTCGATGATAGGCATAGAGATATCGTTTGAAAGTTGGCTTACCGGCTTCAAGCTTAGTGCTGAATCTGGGTGTGCTAGGAATGTGCCGTCAGAGGCATCAATTAGCATTGCGTAAGCGTTGTCACCAACATCAAGGCTGATTACATCGTTAACCAACTGGTCGATCAGTACGTCTGCACCAACAACACCAACAAGTTGGCCGTTGTGGCGAACAGGTTCTGCGATCGTTACTAGAAGTGCTTTGGTGATTGCATCTTGGTAAGCCGTAGTAATGATTTGCTTACCTGCAGCGTTTGCTTCTTGGTACCAAGGACGTTGACGAGGATCGTAATCTGCACGATTACGTTCAGGATGTGAACGGTACATTCCACCTTCTGGAGTACCTAAAAAGATATCGTCAAAGCCACCCGCTACACGAGCTTGTCTAAGGAAAGGAACAACATCATCCTCTCGTGAAAAGTCATTAAATGCTGATGCGATATCAGTACGGATATCAATCCAGTTTTTAATACCTTCAGATGCTGCTTCAGATACGCTTTCAGCTCGTAGGTATACGCCATTACGAGTCTGTTCAAATAATTGGTTTGCTGACAACCAAGTCAACGCTGTAGCCATAACGACAACAGCAGATAGGCTAGCGCCTATCAACTTCTGCTTTAGTGTTAGTTTCATGTCAAAGTTTCACGAGTGGTGGGAAATCTCGCGCATACTACCCAATATCAGTATTAAATTCGAGCAATTTTATAATTTAATATCGGAATATAATTTTAAGCAAACCATAAGCTTACCTAATGTCAATTCCTTGGCTTGTCGCCAAATTTAAGGCGGCATTATCTCTACGGTTATTAGTATTTTTATCGCACTTCACATGTTAAAAAGAGACAAGAAAACACGGTAAAGAATGTCTCGTCCTAAAATAC
>NZ_JBFROH010000025.1:0-29788 GCF_041471425.1 Vibrio sp. 10N.261.52.C2
TTAAGATCCTGTCTATGTAGGGAGCTTAATCTCAATTTGCGACCTGTTTTACTCAGCTTTCATTCCAAGATCTAGATTAATGACCAAACTTAGTAAATCCTGGGTCACTGACGTTTGGATTGGTGAAGGAGCATGCTAACAATAACAACACAACCATTGCGGATCTAGTTTGACTCATGCGAACTAGCTCATTAACCAAGCGTGCATTGTCACTAGTTCCGATAATGGAGGCCAGCATTCTGGGAATTGGTTATCATCGGGAGCTAGGTGTTAGTTGTCAGAATTTATATGCTTCAAACTAGCATTGGTATAGGGGGCAATATGAAAAATACTCAAGCTTGTGAGATTTCTCCGATTATTAAAGCTTTAAGAAAACAGACTTGACGGAGTAGCCATCATCTAATTCTTAGGCTAACAGGGATTATTTATATAAACTTTAGTTTGGAAACAAAGTATCGGTCACCATCAAATGACGCTTTTTTTCACATTCGATCATCCTACCTGCGCCCTTTCTTGATCTTCCACTACAGTTTTGACTGTAAACTGTAGTAAAATTACGCTAATTTGTTTTTATACCGATTTATTTTGAATTGAACGAGGTCAGTCCTATGTCAGCTAAGAAGCCAATGGCTCTAGTGATCCTTGACGGTTACGGTTACCGTGAAGACAACCAAGACAACGCTATCGCGAACGCTAAGACTCCAGTTTTAGACGGTCTTATTGCTAACCAACCTAACACGCTAATCTCGGCTTCTGGCTTAGATGTAGGCCTACCTGATGGCCAAATGGGTAACTCTGAAGTGGGTCACACCAACATTGGTGCGGGTCGCGTGGTATACCAAGATCTTACTCGTATCACTAAGTCAATTTCAGATGGTGAGTTCGGCCAAACTGAAACGCTAGTGAACGCTATCGATAAAGCGGTGAAAGCTGAGAAAGCGGTTCACATCATGGGCCTTATGTCTCCAGGTGGCGTTCACTCTCATGAAGATCACATCTACGCAGCTGTTGAAATGGCAGCAGAGCGTGGCGCAGAGAAAATCTACCTGCATGCATTCCTAGACGGCCGTGATACGCCGCCACGTAGCGCAGAAAACACACTAGCACGCTTCCAAGAACTGTTCGCTAAGCTAGGTAAAGGCCGTGTGGCTTCGCTTATTGGTCGTTACTACGCAATGGACCGTGATAACAACTGGGATCGCGTTCAAGAGTCTTACGACCTGCTGACTCAAGCAAAAGCAGAATTCACGTTTGATACAGCGGTTGCTGGCCTAGAAGCGGCTTACGCTCGTGATGAAAACGATGAGTTTGTAAAAGCGACTGAAATCAAAGCAGAAGGCGAAGAGTCTGCCGCTATCGTTGATGGCGATGCGGTAATCTTCATGAACTACCGTGCTGACCGTGCTCGTGAAATTACACGTGCATTCGTTCCTGATTTCGATGGTTTTGCTCGTAACGTATTCCCAGCGATCGATTTCGTAATGCTGACTCAATACGCGGCAGACATCCCGCTTCTATGTGCATTCCCACCGGCTTCTCTAGAGAACACTTACGGTGAATGGCTATCGAAGGAAGGTAAAACGCAGCTACGTATCTCTGAAACAGAGAAATACGCGCACGTTACTTTCTTCTTCAATGGCGGTATCGAAGACGAGTTCGAAGGCGAAGAGCGTCAACTTGTTGCTTCTCCAAAAGTAGCAACGTACGACCTACAGCCAGAAATGAGCGCACCAGAGCTAACTGAAAAGTTAGTGGCAGCGATCAAAGGCGGCAAATACGACGCTATCGTGTGTAACTTCCCTAACTGTGACATGGTTGGCCACACTGGCGTTTATGATGCAGCGGTTAAAGCGGTAGAGTCTCTAGACGAATGTCTGGGTAAAGTGGTTGAAGCAATCAAAGAAGCTGACGGCCAACTGCTAATCACAGCGGACCACGGTAACGCAGAAATGATGGTTAACCCAGAAACGGGCGGCATCCACACAGCACACACTAACCTACCAGTGCCACTTATCTACGTGGGCAGCAAAGACGTTGAGTTCAAAGAGGGCGGTAAGCTGTCTGACTTAGCACCAACGATGCTTTCTCTGTCTGGTATCGCAATCCCGGCAGAAATGTCAGGTGATGTGATCGTTAAGTAATTAAATAGTTGTTTGGCTCAGCGGTTCACGTTGAGCTTTAACGATTTTGAAAGCCCGCACTTAAAAGTGCGGGCTTTTTTATAGATGTGAGATACGAGTAAGCGAGATGAGAAGAGCTTAAGAACGGATGCGTGATGTGAGATACGGGTAAACGAGTAGCGAAGAGCTTAAGGGCAGGAATTGGGTGAGAGAAATATGCAGAGGGGAACAGAAGGGCACGACCTTAAATAAAAGACGAAAAGAACAGTCTTGATGAATATCGAAAGAGTGACATTTCTTGAATGATTAGGTAGCTTAAGGCTCATACTATACTTGTCTTTTACCTTATATTTAGGCTGTTTATATGAACTCAAACCCAGACCGTTGGAAGCAACGACTGCAAAACTTAATGAAAGCGCAGCAAAGGCTTGAGAGAGCGTGCTCACAAGATAGCTACAATGAGTTAGAGCTCGCTGGGTTAGTACAAACTTTTGAATTTTCTTTCGAACTGACATGGAAGACCCTTAAAGACTTACTTGAGTTTGAAGGGTTTGATGTGGCTTCGCCGAGGAGCGTTTTTCGTACGGCCTTAGAAGCTAAGCACCTGTCTTCGGAGCAGTGTGAGATTATGCTTGAAGCACTCATAAAACGAAATTTATTGTCCTACACCTATGATGAGGAAAATGTCCTTGAAGCTCAGTCACTGATCTTAGAGTCATTTTCACCAGTGATAGGGCAAGTCACACTCTATTTAAAGCTTAAATGTGATCAAGAGGGTCAATGCGAACAAGAGGTTAAATGTGATCGATAGTTATTTGGGTAAACCAGACTCGGTCGGCCTTAAGCCTCATCAGTATCAGCTGATTGAGGATATTGTTTTGAACCATGTCTCAGTCATTCATGCCTGGGTATTCGGTTCTAGAGCCCTTGGAACTTATAAAGATAACTCCGACATCGATATTGTTATCGAGGGGCATGGGATTTCGTTAAGTGTCGTCGCAGGCTTGCAAGATCGTTTAGAACAGTCGTCGCTTCCATTCAAGGTTGACTTGCTCGTTAAGCATAGAATTACATCAAGCGAGTTACTTGCCCATATTGACACTTATGGGATTAAACTAAAGTAACCGAACGTATTATTATCAGCGTAACGGTGATGTTGATTCTTGAACCGATTGTTTACGTTTTGCCAGTTTATCTCGAATCTGAGTACCTGAATTGACTCGGTCATGTTTTTTATCATCAATAGAAAACGATAATAGTTTCATTAGCGCTATAGCTCCATCTCTACGCTTTCGATCTTCATAAGATTCAATCGTATCAGTGGACATTACCATCACCTCTTTGTAAGAAATTTTAAATATAGACTATATGTTGTCTGGTGATAATGGCGCTTCTTGATGGCGAAATTTTATATTATTGATCTAGTGAGATAAGGTTTACTTCTTTTTATTTAAGATCGAACGCTCAAAATCTAACAACCACTCTTTGCGATTCATACCGCCGGTGTAGCCGGTTAATGTTCCATTCGCGCCGATGACTCTATGGCAAGGCACAACAATACTAAATGGGTTCTTGCCATTTGCACCACCCACAGCTCTTACTGCTTTTGGGTTATCCATTATTTTCGCTTGTTCACCGTAACTGATGGTTTCGCCATAAGGAATGGTTGTTAAAGCTTGCCAAGCTACTTTTTGAAAGTCAGTGCCTTTTATCGCTCTTAATGGCAAATCGAATTCTATTCGATGACCTGCGAAGTACTCATCTAACTGTTTCGCTGCCAGTTGGCAAAGGTCATCTGGATTGCTAATCATTAGCTCTTCGTGATTTACATGGTCAATTTCAATAAGCGACACACCATTGCTAACAATGATCATCTTGCCAATTGGTGCGTCATAGAACATTTTGTAAGTGGTGTCTTCCATGTCATCTTCCTTTTTTTAGTCTTTTTCTGCTCTCAAGCTCTTCGAATCTCGTAACTGCTCTTAAGCTCTTAAATCTTTTCGCATCACGGTTACTCGCATCTCATATCTGCTCTTATATCTTTTCGCATCCCGTTTACTCGTATCCCGCATCTGCTTTACCCCTTACACGAAGCGCAAACAAGTACCCTGAAATACCGCCGACAATGTTCCCCAAGGCTAAGCCTATAAACAGCCCTTCGACACCATCAATTTGGCTGCCTATCCAAGCGAATGGCAAGGTAAAGACAAACAAACGCATGAAGCTCCATTGAAAGGCTTTGAGTGGTTGATGCATGGCATTCATCCCACTGATCAGCATCATCACAATGCCTTGGAATCCATAGCTAAAGGGCACGACTAACAGGTAATGCCACAATATGCCTCGGACGGATTCTTCTTGAGAGAACAGGGCAGCCAAAGGAATGCTCAACGGCACCATCATTAAGAAAATCAAACCTTGGAACATCACAGCAAAACGCATACTCAGAAACAGTGCCTTAAAACTGCGTTGTGGGTTGTTTGCGCCAAAGTTCTGCGCCATGAAAGGCGTAAGCGCCGAAGTAAGAGACATCAACACAATGATAAGAATGGACTCGATACGTTGCGCTGCGCCATACGCCGCCACGGCTTCAGTCCCTTGTTTGGCCAGCATCATCATGATGATAGCGCCGGCAAGTGGGTTCAGAGCGTTAGACAAAGCCGCTGGGGTGCCTATTTTTAAGATCTGTCGCCAGTCACTGACGATGTTTGTCAGCTTAGGCGGCGCAAGCAGTTTTTCTCGCACTATCAATACGTAGAGTGAGCCACACAAAGCACCAAACCAACTGAAACCACTGGCAATCGCAGCGCCTTGAATCCCCAGTTCAGGAAAAGGCCCATACCCGAAGATGAGTAGCGGATCTAAAACGCCATTGATAAGGCCAGCCAGTAGCATAATCTTGGCGGGTGTTTTAGTATCGCCGCTGGCACGAATGGCGCTGTTGCCTGCCATGGGGATGACCAAAAATGGGATCGCGAGATACCACACCGACATGTATTCCGATATCAGCGGCAACAACTCTTGCTTTGCTCCTAGCAGGGTAAACATAGGTTCTAAGGCGATAATACCTAATGTAGACGCGCAGCCGACCAGAAGCAGAGCCAGCAATAAGCCATGACAGGTAAAGCGTGCTGCATTTTGTGCGCTGCCTTGGCCAAGCAATCGACCGATACATGTCGATAAGCCAATACCAATCCCCATGGTGATGCAGTTGATGGCAAAGGTGACTGGAAAGGTAAAACTCACCGCGGCTAAGGCTTGGGTGCCAAGCAATGAGATGAAGAAAGTATCGACGAGGTTAAACATCAAGATCGCCACCATACCGAATATGGTCGGTATGGTCATGGTACGCAATGTACTCTCAATTGGGGCAGTTAATAGCCCGTGCTTATCTTGCATGCAAAACGCCGATAGAAACCAAAAGCGTAGGATAAACAGATGCGGGATACGAGTAAACGAAAAGCAGGGAAAGATGAGGGGTGAGAATCTGCACTTTAGCTCACAATTTTTTCGTTCCCCCCTTGGGATCTTTCACATCGCCCCCAACATATTGTTTGACCCACGCTAATCGTGGCAACTATCAAAATTTAAATGGAAATTATCAGGAGATAAGACCGATGAATATCCGTCCTCTACATGACCGAGTTATCGTTGAGCGCCAAGAAGTTGAATCTAAATCTGCTGGTGGCATCGTTCTAACTGGTTCTGCCGCAGAAAAATCGACTCGCGGTATCATTCTAGCTGTCGGCAAAGGCCGCATTCTAGAAAACGGTTCAGTGCAACCGTTGGACGTAAAAGTTGGCGATACCGTTATCTTTGCTGAAGGTTACGGCACGAAAACTGAAAAAATCGACGGCAAAGAAGTTCTGATTATGTCTGAAAACGACATCATGGCGATCGTCGAGTAATCTATTTTTCATTTAACTCTCAGTAAAAGTTATCAGAGCCAGTATTGGATGATTCATATCGTCATTCCAGAAATGAGGAACGAATTATCTGGAATCTAAACAGAGTGCGATTTGAGTAGATTCTGAATCACGTTCGTCCCTCACTGTTCAGAATGACGCGATAACGCTGAGACGCCCCGAAACAAAGAATTTGAAAGGAAATTAAGATGGCTGCTAAAGACGTTAAATTTGGTAATGACGCACGTATTAAAATGCTAGAAGGTGTAAACGTTCTGGCTGACGCAGTAAAAGTAACGCTAGGTCCTAAAGGCCGTAACGTTGTTCTAGACAAATCATTTGGCGCACCGACTATCACTAAAGATGGTGTTTCAGTTGCACGTGAAATCGAACTTGAAGACAAGTTCCAAAACATGGGCGCACAAATGGTTAAAGAAGTGGCTTCGCAAGCGAATGACGCGGCGGGCGACGGTACGACTACAGCAACAGTTCTTGCTCAAGCAATCATCACTGAAGGCTTAAAAGCCGTTGCTGCTGGCATGAATCCAATGGATCTTAAGCGCGGTATCGACAAAGCAGTTATCGCTGCAGTTGAAGAGCTAAAAGGCCTTTCTGTTCCATGCGCAGATACAAAAGCTATCGCGCAAGTAGGTACTATCTCTGCGAACTCTGATTCGACAGTAGGTAACATCATTGCTGAAGCGATGGAAAAAGTAGGTCGTGATGGCGTAATCACGGTTGAAGAAGGTCAGGCTCTACAAGACGAGCTAGACGTAGTTGAAGGTATGCAGTTCGACCGTGGTTACCTATCTCCTTACTTCATCAACAACCAAGAAGCGGGTTCTGTTGATCTAGAAAGCCCATTCATTCTTCTTATCGACAAGAAAGTTTCGAACATCCGTGAACTTCTTCCGACTCTAGAAGCAGTTGCTAAGGCATCTCGTCCACTTCTTATCATCGCTGAAGATGTAGAAGGCGAAGCGCTTGCAACTCTAGTTGTGAACAACATGCGTGGCATCGTTAAAGTGGCTGCTGTTAAAGCGCCTGGTTTCGGTGACCGTCGTAAGTCTATGCTGCAAGACATCGCTATCCTAACTGGCGGTACGGTTATCTCTGAAGAGATCGGCCTAGACCTAGAGAAAGTAACGCTAGAAGACCTAGGTCAAGCTAAGCGTGTAACTATCACTAAAGAAAACTCAACCATCATCGATGGCGCGGGCGAAGAAACAATGATCCAAGGTCGCGTTTCTCAAATCCGTCAACAAATCGAAGATGCAACGTCTGACTACGACAAAGAGAAACTTCAAGAGCGCGTAGCTAAGCTAGCTGGCGGTGTTGCAGTAATCAAAGTAGGCGCTGCAACTGAAGTTGAGATGAAAGAGAAGAAAGACCGCGTTGAAGATGCACTTCACGCAACTCGCGCTGCCGTTGAAGAGGGTGTGGTTGCTGGTGGTGGTGTTGCACTTATCCGCGCTGCATCTAAAGTTGCTGGCCTTGAAGGCGACAACGAAGAGCAAAACGTCGGTATCCGTGTTGCACTACGTGCAATGGAAGCGCCTATCCGTCAAATCACTAAGAACGCAGGTGATGAAGAATCTGTTGTTGCTAACAACGTTCGTGCTGGCGAAGGTAACTACGGTTACAACGCGGCGACTGGCGAATACGGCGACATGATTGCAATGGGTATCCTAGATCCAACTAAGGTAACTCGCTCTGCACTTCAGTTCGCAGCGTCAGTTGCTGGTCTTATGATCACAACAGAAGCGATGATCACTGATAAGCCACAAGATTCTGGCCCTGCAATGCCTGATATGGGTGGCATGGGCGGTATGGGTGGCATGGGCGGCATGATGTAGTGCGACAAGGGTCGCATTGACTGTTCCTCAGGATAATGTACTGAGGTGGGCGGAAATATCATTGGATATAACCGCCCTAGTTATCAACTCCGAGGATGTAATGATAACGCTCTGCCTAGAGTTCCTCTCACCCAACCTCCATACCCGAAAGGGTCTTCGAAACGGAAATATGTCAGAGGCAGCGTGCTGCCTCTTAGTTAACTATGCCGATGTGCATTCAAAGTAATAATCTTTGGCACCAACGCGCAGGAAACTGCCTTTAAAAAGGAAAGACATGGGACCGACATGCCAATGGTTTGGCATGCCCTCATAAACTGCAGCTCTTGGCTTCTTAGCTGAAAGTGAGTACTCCTCGCTGACAGAACAAGAAGAGGTGCTTCAACAGTCAATTGACTGAAGCTTGTGTTTGTATTGTCTTACTCTCAACAACAGTTTGAGTGATAAGACCTACTTTGTAGCAAGTAGTAGCCTAGGGATAGTGCGAATCTGGTAACGGATTGGTGCGAAGCTTCCTGACAATGTACTCCCTGAAAAGGTGTGTCGTTTGCGCGAGCAAATAATACAGATATCGGTAATGACGACCGATTGAGAGGCTAGGCTTGGTTATAAGGTTAACGTATGTGAACTACTGATAAACAACGTCAGCCGCGACGAGCGAAATGTCTTTGTTTGTAGCAATCAATCTAGGTTGATTACTGCAAGGCGCTCTGACCAAAAGGTATGTGGACAGGTTATTCCTTTTACATCTGGGATTACGCTACTGTTGTGCCACCGTTGAATAGGTAGAACCTAAGTAACTAATTGTACAAATACAGGAACTTGGTAAGCCCAATTATTCGCCCTCGAGGCAGGTAACCCGTAAGGGGAGCTGTTGGATGAGTGGGTATGGGAGCGATGGATAAAGCGAATGCTTGGCTGTAATCGCCAAGATAGAGGTTCAGACTTTGCCTCAACTCGAAAGAGTGCAGACTTCCATTAGGTCTTTAATCGTAAGAAGGCTTGTAAAGCCGAAGGATGACTAGTGAACTTCGTTCGCTGGTTGATACTTGTCCCCCTAAGGGTGAATGATACTTCACCCTTAGGGGAGATCTATCTTCACTCCACATGGGGGATCCACCATGAGGAAAGCAAGATGAGTAAGGCACAGTGTCTACCTGCATTCTCATACTCGAACGATAGCTGGCAAACCATTAATTGGAAGCTATGCCATCAAAGAGTAAAGAAGCTACAAGTACGGATTGCGAAGGCAACTAAACACGGCGATAACAGGCAAATTAAAAAGCTACAGCGCATGTTAATACGCTCTTTTTCTGCCAAAGCGATAGCGGTAAAACGGGTAACCGAAAACCGTGGAAAGAAAACATCAGGTGTCGACAAAGTACTTTGGAATACACCAACTTTGAAATGGGATGCTATTCAATCTCTAACGAGTAAAGGCTACAAGCCAATGCCGTTAAGGAGGGTTTACATTCCTAAATCTAATGGTAAAGAACGTCCGCTAGGAATACCGACCATGCGTGATAGAGCAATGCAGGCACTGCACCTGTTAGCGCTAGAACCTGTATCGGAAACCAAAGCGGACAGACATAGCTATGGATTTCGTCCTCACCGCAATTGTGCTGATGCTATTGAACAATGTTTCGTAAACCTCAGTCGCAAGAGTAGTGCCCAATGGGTATTAGAGGGGGATATTAAAGGGTGTTTTGATTTCATTAGTCACGATTGGTTAATCGCTAATATCCCTATGGATAAAGTGATACTCAAGAAGTGGCTTAAATCCGGATTTATGGAATCTGGAAGTTGGAATCCAACAGAAGCAGGTACACCGCAAGGAGGAATTATTTCTCCTGTACTTGCGAATATGGCTTTAGACGGGCTAGATGCGGTGCTGGAATCTCATTTCGGGAAGAAAAACACCAAAGCTAGTTATAAAACTAAGGTTAACTATGTGCGATATGCTGACGACTTCGTCATCACTGGCATCTCGAAAGAGTTGTTAGAGCAAGAAGTACTGCCAATAGTTGAAGCCTTTATGGCGGATCGTGGGTTAGAACTGTCGAAGGAAAAAACATTAATCACACATATAGAGAATGGGTTTGATTTCCTAGGGCAGAACGTTCGGAAATACAAAGGCAAGATGTTAATCAAGCCTGCGAAAAAGAATGTGAAAGTCTTTTTGAAAAACATAAAAGATTATCTCGATAGTCACAAAACGGCTCCAGCGAGTGCAATCATTGCCAAGTTGAACCCGATGATCAGAGGGTGGTGTAATTACCATCGTTGGATCTGTGCTAGTGAGACATTCAAGTATGTAGATTACCGAATCTGGAAGATGCTTTGGCGTTGGTGTCGACGTATCCATTCTAATCGCCGAAAACGCTGGATTAAAGATAAATACTTTAAGTCAGTAGGGGATAGGAATTGGGTATTCAGTGCACCAAGACCAAAAGAGGAAGATGGCTACTACCGTCTGCTTTACGCATCGAGAGTGAAAATCGACAAGCATGTAAAGATTAAGGCATTAGCGAATTGTTACTTACCAGAAGATGAGCAATATTTTGAAAGTTTGACGATCAGAAGATTGAAGAAATCTTTATCAGGTAACATGAAGCTTTGGAAGATTGCCGAAAGGCAGGGTTTCCAGTGTGCGGTATGCCACCGGCAGTTTGCCTCTGAAGATGAATGGGATGTTCACCATATCATTCGACGAGTCGATGGTGGTTCGGACAATAGCGAAAATCTTATGATGTTGCATATTAATTGTCATAGGCAATTACATGTTTGAGTTGCTGGCATTTACTTAGGTAGGTGCTTATAAAGGCTTGAGCCGTATGCGGGGAAACTCGCACGTACGGTTCTTAGGGGGCGGTGTCGCAGTAATGCGTCGCTGCTACCCTACATCATCCCCCTTTCTCTATAGCAGAGAAAGTCACACATAAGCTTTAGAAAACGGAGACTTCGGTCTCCGTTTTTTGCTCTTAAGCCTTATTTATTCGCATCCCGTATCTGTATTTCAGCTTCACCATCACCCTTTTTTCCAAAGCTCCTTGGTCAGCCTGCCTTGTGCGTAAACTGTTGTTCATCAATTTTTTGCAGCATCATGTCACGCTTAAATGGTTTTGGAAGATAATCGTTCATTCCACACTCGAAGCAATGTTTAATATCATCATCGAGCACGGATGCCGTTAAAGCGAGGATATGTGTTGCCTGAAGTTGCAGGTTTTCTTCATAGCGCCTGATTCGCTCTGTTGCCTCAAAGCCATCTACATTCGGCATCATGCAGTCCATCAAGATAAGGCCGATGTCTTGATGATGCTCTTTATATAAATCAATCGCTTCTTGTCCATCATTGGCAACCCAATATTCAATCCCTAACTTATCTAAATTGATACATACCACCTTCTGATTTACGCGGTTATCTTCAACTACGAGGACTTTTTGACGTACAGTCGCTTCTATCGGCTCAGGTTGATGTTGAGGGGGTTGTGGCTGTGACCTTTCAAGCACGGAGTTCAACATGCTACTTAAGCGGGAACCGAGCATAGGAAGAGTCACATAGCCTGAGATAAAATGACACTCACTCATAGGATCACTAAGATTATCTTTCACTATGATGATTTTCACCTCTGGTGCTAAGCGATGCAGTGTTTTGGCTTGGTTAATATCTTCCATCAAAGCGATCTCTGGGAGGTCAGTTGCCGCCAAGTTTGTTTCGATTGATTTTAGTTGTGGTGAGTAACCAAGGCGGAACAAGTCATCGAGTAAAAGTTTCGATGGCGCATCTGAATAATAGACAACGGTTTGTTTACGATTTTTATGTTCAGAATGATCTGATGGCACTACGGCTAATTGGAAATGAAAGCAACTGCCCACGTCTTTCTCTGACTCAACGCTTATCGAGCCTCCCATCATTTCCACCATACGTGACGAAATACTAAGCCCTAATCCGGTCCCCGCAATATTGGAGGTGATGTTGGTATCTTCTTGGCAAAACGCTTTGAAAATGTGCTCTTGTTGGTCTGCTGCGATACCAATACCTGTATCTCGAACAGAAAACTCGACCACACACTCTGTTTCCAATGATGGAAGCCATTTAGCGGTGAATACGATAGAGCCTTGTTCTGTAAATTTGATCGCATTTGAGGCTAAATTCATCAACACTTGGCGAATCTTATTCCCATCAACATGAATGTACTCTGGGAGCTCGCCATCAATTTCAACTTCCAACTTAATCTGCTTTTGATAAGCTTTAGAAGAAATCAGAGTCACGCTATCAAACAGCAGCTCTCTTAAGTCTGTCGTATGTGGATTAATTTCCAGTTTACCCGATTCAATTTTGGACAGATCGAGAACATCGTTGATCAACATAAGTAAGGTTTGAGAAGAGGTATAGATAGTCCCAAGGCAGTCTTTCTGTTCTGCGGATAGTTTGGTTTCTGCCAGTATTTCTGACATACCAATCACGCCATTAAGCGGTGTCCGTATCTCATGAGACATATTGGCAAGAAAGGCACTTTTTGCACGGTTTGCTTGTCGTGCTTTCTCTTGTGAAACAATCAATTGAGTTTCAAGTTGACTGGCACGCCACACAACATAAAGCAGCACCAGTAACGTCACCCCTCCTAATGCGGCTGTCGATAAGTAGCTGTACGACTTTATCTGCGTCAGGCTCTCTGCGATCTGCTTGGGTGTTTCGGTGAAAAGTAAGTTGAGCTCATCTTCAACATGATAAATACTGCTGGTGAGTTCTCCTTTGAGGCCGCTATCAGAGCTGTACCCGACACTCTTTAACCCTCGCTGCAATCGCCAAAAGTGGCGTTTAAAATTATTAAACGAAGCTAATGCACTGATCGTTCGGGAATTCTGTTCTATTTCATCTTGGATTTTGAACAATGAATCGACAATCTTATCTAATGTTGTCTGATCAAAATCGGTAAAGAACTGATACATGAGATCTTGTGTTTCTAAAGTCAATTCTTCAAGCTGCACATTATTGGATTCATGTACGAAGCGCTCAAGTGTCAACGCTGCATTTTTTAGTTTCTCAATGAGCCCAAGTTGGTCCCTCTTGCCATGTATGCTGACTAACTCAAGGGCTAATAATGTAAAGGCGGTGTGGTACTCGTCGAGATACTCGACAACTTTGGCATAATTAAAAGAAATATTGAGGTCGCTTCGTACGATTTTCCCATCGATCTCAGCCAGCTTTTCGATCAGCTGACTTCGCTTTATATTGAGTTGTTCTTGAATCTCTGGTTGCCTTGTGGAAACAAACTGCTGCTCTTGTCGTCTGACAGAGAGCATAACGCTATAAGCTTCAGAAAGACTGAGCTGGAGATTAATCATGTCCTGCTCTTTGTTCTTCAGAGCATGGCTAACATAGATATAGAGGCCTAAAAATAACACGATAGCCAAAAAACCACGCGAAATAATTGCTTTAATGGTCTGTTTATTCGTAGGTTCCTTAACCATGCTATTCCCGCTGTTTCATATCGTTCTATTCCTATATTAGAATTTAGTTTATTTTCAGAATTTTACGAACATTAGTTTTTGAATACCTGAGGTCTGTTGAGCTTTTATCAATAAATTTTTTAGGATGACATCGCTTTAGATGCGGCAATAAGTGTGTGGGCTATAAGCTTGTGAAACATGTTGATTTTCTCGCCTAGATTTTTGTTTGGAATAATAAGCGTTAGAGCGGAGGTTTCGGTCTCTGTTTTTTTTGCTTTTCGCATCTCGTTCACTCGAATCCCGCATCTGCTCTTAACCATTGCTCTTTATGATTTAGCGGCTTATATTCAACAGTACAGTTATTACATTGATTTAACATGGGTAGCTGTTGAATAAAGGACAATAAATGCTTGATTAAAAATGGATTAATCAAGTGAACAATAAGTCAGTGGAGACTCCCCAATGAAAAAACTACTTTCAGTACTTGCTGTGTCTGCAGCAGTAATGGCACCGGCGGCATTTGCCTCTTCGCCTGTTATGTTTTCAACGATCAATGGCTTCAACGCACCTGACTCAGATGCTGTTGGCGGTGTGCGCTTGGCTTTACTTCACGGACAAGTGAACGACCTTAAAGGTCTTGATCTTGCTGTTGTTGGTATGTCTGAGACGCAAACGACCACAGGTGTGAACCTTGGTATTTTTGGTGCATCAAAAGTGAACCAAGAAATGACCGGTGCATCTCTAGGTTTCTTCAACTGGAACACGGGTAAAACAACGGGTGTTAACCTTGGTGCTGTGAACATTACTAATGATGTGAAAGGCGCGAACGTGAGTTTCGTCAACTACTCAGAAGGTAACACTATGGTTGATGTTGGCGCTGCGAACCTTTCAGAAGTGTCTACGGTTCAGGTTGGTATCTTCAACAAAACCAACAAAATCGAAGGCGTACAAGTTGGTCTGATCAACTGTGCTGACAACGGTTTCTTCCCGTGCTTCCCGATTGTAAACTTTGCTAAGTAAGGCTTAGTGTTACTATAGTGATTCATAACGCCTAAGTGCATCTGACTTAGGCGTTATTGCAACTCAACATTTTCTTATAGATATCCAAACGCCCCTCCAAAATAGATAAGCATATTGTTTTATATTTTCTATTGCAGTATTTTTACTTATGAGTACAATGTGCGATAAATCCCTAATGATGATTTATATGCTTTGATTAACCACCATACCGTCGATTTTAAAAAGGCTTTCTTAGGCCTGACCGCCAGTTTTTTAGTAGTTTTGAGCTTGTTGCTCGTTGATTCAGCGGAAGAATCAGATAAACAGTATGGAATGGAAAACCAAGGCGTAACACGCTCTTTAGCGGAGCTCACACAGATCATAAATGCGCTTGAGTACAACATCACTGCGCTTTATCCACTGCATGGGGATACCTACGTATTCTCGCATGACAAAAAGATCGAGGGTGAGACGTGTTACTTCACCAGTGAGGAGCAACATGCCCCTCGTTTTGATTTTATGTTCTCTGGCCCTCGCGAGATGTGCAACCCGGAATCGGACCTTTATACCGAAGCGGGTAAGCGCCTGTTCATCGCGCCGACCATGGCTTATTTTGCCAATACCATTGATACCATCTCTGCGATTTATTTCATTTCAAAAGAGAAATTCATTATCTCTTCGCCTTCTGATTTTGCCAGTTACATTAAGGGCGACACCTTTGATTCGGTTGTGAATAGCAGGCCTTATTGGGTGAACACGATTCGCTTTGGCTTAGCTCAAGGGCAAGACCAAGTGGTGTATACCGGCCAATATGATGACTACCTGACAGGTCAGAAAGTGGTGACCTTAACCAAAGGAATCTACGTTAATGGTGAGTTTAAAGGGGTGTTGGGTGTCGATGGCTATGTCTCGAACCTAGTATCGAACCCTACCCATGGCTATAAAGTCACCAGTACTCGAGGCGCAAACAAATACGGGTTTATGGATTTTACGTATTCCAAGCCTCTGTATGTTGATGACATTAACACCCAGCTATATCTGAGTATTGAAGAAGATAAGAGCGAGCACTTTCTGCATGTATTGGAGATGGAGAAGATTCAGCTTTCGATACTGTTGGTTTTGTATCTGCTCTCGGTTTTATGGCTATGGCGCTTCTATACAAGACAAGAGCACCAGCGTTTAAATGAGCTAGCAATGCGCGACCCATTAACGGGCTTGCTGAATCGACGTGGTTTTGAGGCTCGATTACTGGCGCAAGATGAAGAGCCGATTATTGGTGTTGGCGTGTTTGATATCGATGATTTCAAAGTCGTTAATGATCAGCATGGCCATAAAGTGGGGGACGAGGTGATTTGCCATGTTGCTCGGTTGATGCTGAACAGCGTTAGACAGCAAGATATCGTGGCTCGATTTGGTGGCGAAGAGTTTGTTGTCGCGATTACGGGTGAATCGTCTGAGTTGCTTTCATCGATCTTTGAGCGAATTCAAAACGACATTAGCCTACAGAGTTATCGATGCCCTACGGGTGACAAGATTAGTATCTCAGTGTCTGGTGGCGCGACGCTTTACTCTTTGTATAAGTTCGACAGCGTAGGGCACTTGTGGGAAAACCAGAGTATTCGTTCGTCTGATGAGCAGCTCTATAAGGCAAAGGCTGCGGGTAAGAATCAGGTGTGTATTCAGGTGTATTAAGCGCTTTCGTAAAAACTCAAAGCCTAGTCGTTTGACTAGGCTTCTTTTTTGTCTCTAAGGAATTGTGTCTAGTAGATTTCATTCAAGGTGAGAGGCTACTTCTTCACGCGACCTTTTCGCATCCACTTCTGATGCACACCACGACGTAAGCTTTGGAAGCTGTTTTCCACTTTATCGACACCAAGCAGAATCACTAGCGCCATTAGCGTGATAATGACCGATTGGGAAAGATGCCCTAGTGCGATCATCATACCTAATGCTGCGAGTACCCAGATAATTGCGGCTGAAGTCACGCCATGAATCTTGCCATCCAGTGTCATCATTACACCTGCCCCAAGAAATCCAACACCCGTAATTATCTGACCAAGCACACGAGCTTGATCGAGTGTGTTGGGGGATAGGCTGATCGCCATGGTGAGGAAGAAATAGGTACCACTGATGATCAGAATCGACGTTCGGATTCCGACGGGTTTACCACGTGTTTGCCTTTCGATTCCGATTAAAGAACCACACAGCATGCATGCAGCGAGGCCTGCCCAGCTAAAGGGGGCAAGGTTGAGAGTTTGTTCTATAAATTGTGACATATCACCCCTCCTAAAAATTTAGAATAGAGCCGAGTATGCTAATAATAGACCGGACGATCGAACAAAAACTTTTTGTCTTAACGATTGATAAAGATTACTTAAAACCTAGCAGCCGCTTGTTGTTAAGGTGAAGGCTGGTGTCGTGGTCTCTGTCGCTTCTTGGTACTCAAGGTAGCAGTTATCAGCCTGTTTTTTTCGGCTAGAAGGCGCATAAAGAATAATGCCATCATTTGCATCTGTGTTGGTAAAGAACCAGTCAGCTCGACCCGTATCCCAAACAGCATCTAGAAAGGTTGATTCGATGAGCTGTGACCAAGTTTGATCGTTCATCGCTGCAGGATAACCATAGACCACTGAGATATTGTCACCCTCAACATTAATCGATGCGCTAGCTGCTTTATCTAAGCCCAATGCTGATGTCTTACCATAAAGCATAGCACTTGCGCCCTCCATTCCGCCTTTAAGGCCGTTTAATGTCGAGATACGAGCATCGGTTTGAAGGTTGAGGAATTTAGAAGCTGCAGTGACCGACACAATACCTAGAATCACGATCACCACGACCAGCTCGATGATGGTGAAACCTCTTGAGCTGAACCTAAGCGCTGGTTGAGATGTGGTTGCTGGTGGAGCAACTGAGGTATTGTGTTTCATTGATACAACTTCTCTATTCAATGTGTAGGTCGAGCGGTGTCTTGCTGCTGCGTCCGCCAATCTCACGGGTTAACTTAGGTACTAGGTAGCCAGAAACCTCAGAGATTAATCCTTTAAAGTGATGCTTCGCCTCTTCATCTGAAATATAGAAGTGCGCTGCGCCCTGAACCTTATCAAGTACATGCATATAGTAAGGTAAAATACCGGCGTCGAATAGCTTTTCGCTTAATTCTTTCAATGAGTTAGCGCTGTTGTTTACGCCTTTAAGCATCACGCCTTGGTTGAGCAGAGTAGCACCACTTAACTTAAGCTTGTGGAAAGCTTGTTTGAGCTCTAAGTTAATTTCGTTGGCATGGTTAATATGACTCACCATCACCACATTAAGGCGAGTTTGAGCTAACAATTGGCATAGTTCATCCGTTACTCGAGCGGGAATCACAACCGGTAATCGGCTATGAATTCGAACTGTTTTCACATGTGGAATTTGTGCGATAGCATGAATTAGCCACTCTAGTTCGCTGTCTTTTGCCATCAGTGGATCGCCACCCGACAAGATAACTTCGTTGATCTCTGGGTGAGCAGCCACATAGTCGAGACTGGTTTGCCAAACAGACTTCGAGCCCTTGTTATCTTGGTAAGGGAAGTGACGACGGAAGCAGTAGCGGCAGTTAATCGCACAACCGCCTTTCACAATCATCAGTGCACGGTTCTTGTATTTGTGCAGTAGCCCAGGAATGGCGTTGTCTTGCTCTTCCAGTGGATCAGCGGAATAGCCTTGGTGTACCTCAAACTCTTCGCTTAGCGGTAAAATTTGTCGTAGCAATGGATCGTGTGGGTTGCCTTTTTCCATTCGTTCGACAAAGCTAAGAGGTACCCGAAGTGCAAATAACTCACGAGCAGCGAAGCCTGCTTGCCATGGTGTTGGGTCTATTTCCAATGCCTCAAGCAGTTTTGTCGGGTCAGAGATCGCATTCGATAGTTGTTTGAGCCAGTTTTGCTCAACAGATTCGACTTTTCGGGTTATGATATGCGGCATTGAAATTAACTCAAAGATGTGGAAGAGAAAATCATGGCGTCAGTAAGCACCAATGAATTCAAAGGCGGTTTAAAATTCATGATGGATAACGAGCCTTGCTCAATTATCGAAAATGAATACGTTAAGCCAGGTAAAGGCCAAGCGTTTAACCGTGTTAAACTTCGTAAACTGCTGTCAGGCAAAGTGTTAGAGAAAACATTTAAGTCAGGCGATACAGTAGAACTAGCGGACGTTGTAGACGTTGAACTAGGCTACCTATACAGCGATGGCGAATTCTACCACTTCATGAACAACGAAACATTCGAGCAAATCGCTGCTGATGCAAAAGCAGTAGGCGAGACTTCTAAATGGTTAGTTGAAAACGACGTATGTACTCTAACGTTGTGGAATGATAACCCTATCACAGTAACTCCACCAAACTTTGTTGAGATCGCAGTAACAGAAACCGATCCTGGCCTTAAAGGCGACACACAAGGTACTGGCGGTAAGCCTGCAACTCTAGCAACAGGCGCGGTAGTTCGCGTACCTCTATTCATCGCTATCGGTGAAGTTGTTAAAGTTGATACTCGTACTGGCGAATACGTTGGTCGTGTGAAGTAATTGACTTCAAGTATCTGAAAAAGGTCGCTTAGGCGGCCTTTTTTTGTATCCCAAGATCAGATTCGCGTAAACGAGATGCGGGATGCGGGATGCGGGATACGAGATACGAAGAGCTGGAAGAGCAGATATGTGTGAACGAGATGCGAGATACGAAAAGCAGGAAGATCAGAGCCGAGTCAGAGAGATAAGATATTCAACAAATAACAAAAAAGCAGAGCTGGATAACCTAGCTCTGCTTTCGCTTTTCTGCTTTTAAGCTCTTCGATACTCGATTACTCGAATCTCGAATCTGCCCTTAACTCTTAAATCATAAAGATGAAAATAACAGACAATGCGCTGATTAGGCCTGCAACGAAGTAGCAGCCAACTTTACCCGCAACACCGACATGGAACTTAAGGTCGTGCATGCCGTGGTGAAGACGGTGCATTGCGTGCCACATTGGCAGTGCTAGCGTACCGATGATGAATAGCGCACCAATAATGCTAGTGGCGAATTCAGACACACGCTCGTAGCTCATTGCGTCCGCATCGATGATGCCCATTGGCACTAAGATACCTAACACTAGAACTGTGATTGGTGTGATCATCGCAAACCAAGTACCGCCAGCGCCAAATAGGCCCCACCAGATTGGCTCATCAGAGCGTTGTGGGTTGTGGTTAACAGGTTTTACTTTGTAATTTGTGTTCATAACGAAAGCTCCTTACACCACAACAAGAACGATTAAAGAAATAAAAGCCACCGCTGCCCACTGGGTCAGTACGATGATTTTTTTATCAACCAATTTGCCTTTAAGACGGATTGGCATTACTTGAGGCATCATGCTGAAGAAGGTTTGAGCGTGCAGCAAGCTGCCTAGCAGTGCCACGATGTTGATACCAACAATGATAGGGTTAGCCATAAAGCTCAACCAACCAGCCCACGCTTCAGGGCCTTTCACTAGTGCACCCAAACCGAAGGTTAGGAACAGAGTGAATAGAATCAAAGGCAGTACAGTCGCTTCACGTAGCATGTAGAAGCGGTAGAACGGATGGTTGCTCCACCACGTTCTCTTCATCTCACGAACATAAGGCTTACGATTGCTCATATTATGCCTCCTCTGCTGTTTTTACTTGCGATCCGTCTGGCTTGAACATCGAGATAACGAAGTCCATTGAAGACTCAACTTTACCTTGGTTTACTGCAGCCGCTGGGTCTACTTTCTTCGGACATACGTCAGAACAGTAACCTACAAACGTACAGCCCCAAGCGCCATTGTCGCCATTGATAAGCTTCATACGTTCGGCTTTACCATTGTCACGGCTATCTAGGTTGTAGCGGTGAGCAAGAGCAAGTGCCGCAGGGCCGATGAACTCAGGGTTTAGACCAAACTGAGGACATGCTGCGTAACACAAACCACAGTTGATGCAGCCAGCGAACTGCTTGTATTTCGCCATTTGCTCTGGAGTTTGGATGTTCGTGCCGTCTTCTGGCTTACGGTCGTTACCAATGATGTAAGGCTTGATCGCTTCAAGGCGCTCGATGAACGGCGTCATGTCGACAATCAAATCTTTTTCGATTGGGAAGTTAGCCAAAGGCTCAATCTTGAAGCCATTCGGGTAATCACGTAAGAAGCTCTTACATGCCAGTTTTGGCACGCCATCAACCATGATGCCGCAAGAACCACAAATCGCCATACGACAAGACCAACGGTAAGACAGGTCTTTATCTAGGTTATCTTTGATGTAACCAATCGCATCAAGTACCGACATGGTTTCATCAAATGGTACTTCAAAGGTTTGAAAGTGAGGTTCTGCATCGTGCTCAGGGTCATAACGCAGGATTTCAATTTTTTGGATTCGATTCGCTGACATTATGCTTGCTCCTCTTCGCTCTTCTTAGCATTCTCTTCTGCTGCTTTTTCAGCGGCAGCGGCTTTCTCTGCAGCTTCACCGTACAGACGAGCTTTAGGTTGAGATTTGGTGATCTTAACGCCGCTGTAGTCGATGGTTGGTGCTGCATCTTCGTTGTAGAAAGATAGAGAGTGTTTCAGGAAGTTCACGTCATCACGTTCTGTGCAGTTGTCGTCTAGACGTTGGTGTGCACCGCGAGACTCTTTACGAAGGATCGCTGAGTGAACCATCGCTTCTGCAACTTCAAGACCGTAACCCACTTCGATAGCGTAAAGTAGGTCAGTGTTGAATACTTTGCCTTTGTCTTTAATGCTGATCTTCTTGTAGCGAGCTTTCAGTTCAGTGAGTTTGTCGATGGTCTTTTGCATCAAGTCTTCTTGACGGTAGATACCACAACCCGCTTCCATGGTGTGACCCATTTCAGTACGGATATCAGCCCAGTTCTCGTCGCCTTCTTGAGCCAAGATGCCTGCGATGCGATCTTCAACCGCTTTCACTTGCTTAGCGATAGACTCTTCGTTCCAGCCTTTGAATTCAGCAGCGCGTTTCACTGCTTCTTCACCAGCAACGCGGCCAAATACTACGAACTCAGCCAGAGAGTTAGAACCTAGGCGGTTTGCACCGTGTAGGCCAACTGAAGCACATTCACCAACGGCGAATAGGCCTTTAATACGAGTTTCACAGGTACCGTTAGTCTCAATACCACCCATGGTGTAGTGAACGGTTGGACGAATTGGGATTGGCTCTTTTGCTGGGTCGACGTTTACGTACGCTTTTGCTAGCTCACAGATGAACGGTAGACGCTCTTGCAGGTACTCTTCACCAAGGTGGCGAAGGTCAAGGTGCACGACATCACCAAGTGGGTGCTTGATGGTGTTGCCTTTCTGCTGCTCGTGCCAGAATGCTTGAGAAACTTTGTCACGTGGACCCAGTTCCATGTATTTGTTTTTCGGCTCGCCCACTGGAGTTTCAGGGCCCATGCCGTAATCTTGCAGGTAACGGTAGCCGTTCTTGTTGACGATGATACCGCCTTCACCACGACAACCTTCGGTCATCAAGATGCCAGTGCCCGGCAGGCCTGTTGGGTGGTATTGAACGAACTCCATATCACGCAGTGGTACACCGTGGCGATAAGCCATTGCCATACCGTCGCCAGTTACGATGCCGCCGTTGGTATTACAGTGGTAAACACGACCTGCGCCGCCGGTTGCTAGAACAACAGATTTTGCTTTGATGGTAACAAGCTCACCTTCAGACATGTGAATCGCGATTAGGCCTTGTACTTCGCCATCTTCAACGCCGCTCTGGTTTTCTACGAGAAGGTCCACCACAAAGTACTCATCAAATCGTTTGATTGTGTCGTACTTCATCGAAGTCTGGAACAGAGTATGAAGCATGTGGAAGCCGGTTTTATCCGCTGCGAACCACGTTCTCTCTACCTTCATACCGCCGAATCGGCGTACGTTTACTTCACCGTTTTCTTTACGACTCCATGGGCAGCCCCATTGTTCCATTTGGATCATTTCGCGAGTCGAGTTTTCAACAAAGTATTCAACAACATCCTGTTCACATAGCCAGTCGCCACCGCCAACAGTATCGTTGAAGTGGTTATCTAGGCTATCTTCGTCTTTAATTACCGCTGCTGAACCGCCTTCTGCTGCCACCGTGTGCGAACGCATTGGGTAAACTTTAGAAATCAGTGCTACTTCCAATTCAGGATTAGCTTCAGCTGCTGCAATTGCTGTACGAAGACCAGCGCCGCCTGCGCCGATGACTGCGATATCTGTGGTAATTGTCTTCACAGTTATTCTCCAGTGTGATGCGGAGTATTCCGCTTGTTATTATAAAAAGCATTTAGAGAGTACTTAAACGGCATCAACCGTTTATCACCCCTAAGCCTTAAGTGGTAGGTTCAGTGTAAGAGAGGAAGGTATTCGAAAAGTTGATGCATTTGGGTTTTTAGGTCGGTAGTGCATATGGAGGCATAGAAATTATAGGTTATGTGACTGCAATCACGGCAATGAATTGTTGATAACGATTAACCCACAGGACGGGTGTTAACGGCTTGTTGAGTATGATTTTTGTTATCAATGTTGATGTGAAATCTGTATTGATAATTGTATTGTAGAACGTAATTTTCTGGCTTCATTAAAACAACATTTTGCTTTCACGAATAGAAAGATAGAAGCTTACAAAAGAGGCGAAAGGTGGTAATTTTCGTCGCCTAGAATTCAGTAATATGGAACTTAATAATGCACTCAACATGGCAACCAGCCGCAACCATTAAGCAGTTAAAGCAACGTGCTGATATCCTTAATCAAATCCGTCAGTTCTTTGCTGAGCGAAACGTGATGGAAGTGGATACGCCTGCGATGAGCCACGCCACGGTGACGGACGTGCATTTGCATACTTTCAAAACTGAATTCGTAGGGCCGGGTTATGCGCACGGTCAGCCTCTGTTCTTTATGACTAGCCCTGAGTTTCATATGAAACGTCTATTAGCGGCGGGCAGTGGCTGTATTTACCAAATTTGTAAGTCTTTCCGTAACGAAGAAAATGGCCGTTACCACAACCCTGAGTTCACCATGTTGGAGTGGTATCGCGTTGGCTTTGATCACCATGACCTGATGGATGAAATGGATTTGCTGTTACAGCAGGTACTTAAATCGGGCTCAGCAGAGCGAATGACTTACCAACAAGCCTTTATTGACGTGTTAGGTGTGTGTCCCCTGGAAGATTCGATGGCTACGCTAAAGCAAGCCGCAGCAAAACTTGGGCTCAGCGATATAGCTGACCCTGAAGAAGATCGTGATACCTTGCTGCAGTTGCTGTTTAGTATTGGGGTTGAAGCCAAAATAGGGCAACAAGTCCCTGCGTTTGTTTATGACTTTCCGGCTTCACAAGCGGCATTAGCCAAGATTAACCCGAATGACTCGCGAGTAGCCGATCGCTTTGAGGTGTATTTCAAAGGCATTGAATTGGCAAACGGCTTCCATGAACTAGACAAGCCACAAGAGCAGCTCAAGCGCTTTGAAGATGACAATGCCAAACGTATTGAGATGGGCTTATCGCCTCAACCGATTGACCATCACTTGATTGAGGCATTAAAAGCGGGCTTACCAGACTGTGCGGGTGTTGCGTTAGGTATTGATCGTCTGATCATGCTGGCGTTAGGTTATGACCACATCGATGACGTGACCGCTTTTCCGTTCCCGCGCTCTTAGCTCTCTGTTCAGTTAGTTTTACTTACTGTTTGACTAACTGACTTGAATCCCAGTACCACTATCTTACTAGAATACCTGTACCCAATACGGCAACAATAGCCCCGATCCAAGCGTAGGCGTTCGGTCTCTGCTTGGTGTACAGCCAGAGTATCGGTAACAACATGATTGGCGTGGTTGAAGATAACAGAGCGACCATGCCGACATTACCTTCCTGCAGCGCATACAAAATCAGCGTCATTCCCACCGCCATCGCTAAAAACCCGTTAACTGCGGTAATCGCAAATATTTGACCATTCATTGGGTTGATTGCGCGTGAGAGCTTGGCGCCCGTTAAGCGAAATGCGGAGTGAGCAACAAAGGCGGTGATCATTCGAATGGCAGAGGCAGCAACAGGGTCTATGCTGGTTTGCATCACGGGTTTTGCAATAATACCGCCCAAGGCTTGGCAAATCGCAGCTGTAATTCCCAGTGCAACACCAATCCACACAGTGCCTTTAATGGTTTCGAGTTGGTTGTTGGCTTGTCCTCGACGACCAAAGAATATCGCGGTTAAAACGCCGCTAAACACCAAAGCCGAGCCAATCAGCTCCACCGAAGTCATGCTTTCGCTAAATAGGAAGTAACCAAGAATTGCCGAGAACACGGCGTGACAAGAGAACAGCAAACCTGCTTGGCGCGGTCCCATTCTGTTCAAACAAGCAAATAGGGCGGTATCACCAATGAAGATGCCAATTAGCCCAGACAGCATCATCGGCGTGACTAGGTCTGCTTCGACCGTTGACCAGCCACCAGTAAACCAAGCCATGCTCGATAAGATGATAGCAGTGCAACCCATGCGCCAACGGCTATAGGCGAAAGAACCTAAGTGTTGAGCAGGCTTTACTGACATCAGGCTCGCGATAGCCCAAAGAAAAGCGGCAGCAAGAGCCAACCATTCGAATCCCATTGAAGTGTACGTCCGTGTCAAAATGTAGAAGTGGGGGATTCAATATGCACTAAACCTTCCAGATAGCAAAGACGTGATTACTATCTGGAAGGGCATTAGTAGGGATTAACGTACTAGGTGATGATAAACAGGGCGAGGTAAACCATCAGCAAGCCCACAATACCTAAGATGATGCCCATCTTCGCCATGTCTTTGCTTTCGATAAGCCCGGTCGAGTAGGCCAGTGAGTTTGGTGGTGTCGATACTGGCAGAATCATGCCAAGTGACGCAGAGAAGGCGACCACAACCAGCAAGCCTTGCAGACCACCAATCGCAACTAGGCTTTCCATGGAAGCACCAATTGCAGCGGCTATCGGCATCAGCAAGTTGGCCGTCGCAGTGTTTGACATGAAGTTCGCCATTAACCAACACACGATAGACAATGTCAGTACCACAGCTGCAGGTGACAGCGATTCATAGTCAATTGCGTGTGCGAGTGCAGCGGCTAAGCCTGTTTTATCAAGGCCGATACCAATCGCGATACCACCTGCGACCAGCCACAACACATCCCAGTTAATCAGCTTGAGTTCTTCTTTACCCATGATGCCAGTGAGCGTAAACACAGCCAGTGGAATGATAGACACGACATAGGTGTTCATGCCGTGCAGTTTGGTGGTCATCCACAATAAGATTGTCGCAGCGAAGGTGATGTAAACCACAATCGCTCGCCAGCTCTTTCTAAATTGTCCATCGAGCTTGAGCACCATGTTTCTTTCTTTAGAAGGGAAGAGTTTTTGTAGAAGAAACCAAGCGATGGTGAGTTGGATGATCACAAAGGGTAAGCCCATCATCATCCAGCTGAGGAAGTCGATGGTATTTTCACCCGTTAGGTATTGCAGCGCGATGGCATTGGGCGGTGTACCGATTGGGGTTGCGATACCGCCAGTATTGGCAGCAATTGGAATACACAACACGAGCGCTTTGATACCCATATCGCCTTTTGGTGCAGATGCCACGATAGGGCCGAGCAGTGCAAGCATCATTACCGTCGTTGCGGTATTTGACATGAACATTGAGAACACGGCGGTGATCAGCATTAAGCCGAGCATAATGAAGCGCGGTTCTGTACCAAATGGTTTAAGTAGCACTCGAGCTAGGTTGTTATCGAGTTCATACTTGGATGCGGATATCGCAAGAGCAAAACCACCCATGAAAAGGATGATGATCGGTGACGAAAATGCACCGAAGATGTCGGTATATTTGATTAACTCACCGAGATCGTGCCCCGCTGGTGGATTTCTAAATAGGTGTAAACCTTTGTCAGATATCATCACCAGTTCAAGCGCAATGATCAAAATGGAAGTGGCGAATACCGGAACAGGTTCAAGCACCCACAGCAGGGCTGCTAATAAGAATATCGCCAACAGGCGGTGTTGAATCAGCGTGAGATCATCGATTGGTATTGAATCTATCGGCATGAATAACACGCCTAAGGGAATCGCAAAACAAATCAACAGCTTGACCAGAACGCCAACATTGAGTTTAGGCATGTACAAAGACCCTATAAATAAAATATCTTCAAATAGAGTAAGTTATCTGGATTTCTGGTACTTGGAGACGGGTTGGAAAATCAAAAAGTTGTTTAAGGTTTCGACAGTTGTTTTGTTTTTGGTCAATCTTTTATCTGGGCAATTAGAGACAAGAGTGAGAAGCAGCAGGTGGCTGGGCAGGGTTTGAAAGATTGAGTTGTTAGAGCTTGAGTAGCAAATGAATCGGTAGAGTTAAGAAAAAGGCGCGTTCTTCTCTGAAATAGAAAAAGTAACGCGCCTTGAAAGCTTAAATGAGTTAACTCAAATTGTTAAGCTTGGTCAGTGTTCTCAGCAGAATCGGTAACAACATCGTCATTTGCTTGCGCTTCTTTGCCAGCAATGTGCGCGAAAGGTGTACCAAGAACCGTTTTCTCGCCATTTTGCATAGTGTCGTCAAACTTGATCGCATCTTTAGCGAACAGGTTGATAACGGTTGAACCAAGCTTAAAGCGGCCCATCTCTTCGCCTTTCTTCAAGATGATTGCTTTGTCACCTTGTGCAGGGTAATCCCATTTGTAAACCGAGTTACCACGAGGTGGGGTGATGGTACCTGCCCATACTTGCTCGATACTACCTACGATCGTTGCGCCAACCAGCACTTGTGCCATTGGGCCAAATTCCGTATCGAAGATACAAACGACACGCTCATTACGTGCGAATAGGTTTGGAACGTTTTCTGCCGTTAACGGGTTAACTGAGAAAAGGTCACCTGGAACGTAGATCATCTGGCGCAGTGTGCCGTCGCATGGCATGTGCACGCGGTGGTAATCACTTGGAGACAGGTAAAGCGTTGCGAATTCACCGTCTTTAAATTCATCCGCTAGCGCAGCATCACCACCCAATAGCTCGCGAGCTGAGTAGTTATGGCCTTTCGCTTGAATCAGTTGACCGTCAGTAATTGGGCCAAATTGGCTCACACGTGCATCTGCAGGGTGAACAATAACAGACTCACCTTCAGCGATAGGACGCATGCCTTCTTTCAATTCACGCACGAAGAATTCATTGAATGTTTTAAAGTGTTTTGGATCGCTATGCAGAGCTTCATCCATGTTCACTTTGTATTGCTTGATGAACCAGTTGATGATCGCTGTCGTTAAGCCGCCCGCTTTAGCAGACGCAAGTTTGCCGACTAGGCGAGTTAATCCATGTTGTGGAATCCAGTACTGCAATCCAACTTTAATCTTATCCATTGTATTAATTTTCCAATGCTAATTGTTTTTCAATTAAATCTGTCGATGACGGTTTAGGGCGCGAGATGTTACTTAAATTCGCGCCAATTGTCAGTAAATGCACACATTTGTTCACAAAAACGCGATTAGAGATCGGCTTTTTTGTTGCGTGAATACTGACGGTTATCTTTGTTACTCGCCATGCTTTCAATGATGCGGTGGTAGTTGTCGAAACGTAATCGACTGATCTTTCCGTTTTCTACCGCTTCGCGCAGGATGCAGCCTGGGTCATCAATGTGTTTACAGTCACGGAACTTACAACCGCCAAGGTAAGGCTTGAACTCGATAAAGGCTTCAGTGATTTCGTCGGCCTCTAGGTGCCATAGGCCGAATTCACGCACTCCTGGTGAATCAATCAGATCACCACCAGAAGGGAAGTGGTATAAACGAGCTGCCGTGGTTGTGTGCTGACCAAGACCTGAGTTCTCAGAGACTTCGCCTTCTTCAATGTCTAGCGTAGGCATTAATGCATTCACTAGGCTTGATTTACCCACACCCGATTGACCAACAAAGATGTTGATACGGTCTTTGAGTTCAGCTTCCAGCTCTTTGATGCCGTAGCCAGACTCTTTACTCACGAACATCACTTTATAGCCGATCTTCTCGTACTCTTTAAGTGTTTCACGGTATTCAGCGATCTGCTCATCAGTCAGTAGATCGACCTTGTTCAGTACAACAAGCGGCGCGATGTTTACCGTTTCTGAAGCAATTAGGTAACGGTCGATAATATTAAGTGATAGCTCTGGTAGCACAGCCGATACGATAACCATTTGGTCGACGTTCGCAGCTACTGGCTTTAGGCCATCGTAGTAATCAGGGCGAGTCAGCATTGAAGTTCTCGGCTCAACCGCTTCCACAACGCCAGAAATACCGGCCATTGATTCTAAGCCTGCGCGCCAAGTCACTCGGTCACCAGAAACTAAAGTCTCGATACTACGGCGTAAGTTACAACGATGAACTTCGTTAGTTTCAAGATCTTCGATATCAGCATGTTGGCCAAAGCGCGTAATCACGAGTCCGCTTTTGGTTCCGCCAAGCATGTTCTCATCCCATTGGATAGAATCTTCTTTCTTGAGTCGCTTGTTCTGGTTGCTACGTACACGACGTACTTGACCTTTGGTTAACTTCTTTTTTTTAGCCACAATTTTTCACTTAACACATCTAACTTGATGATTGGGGACTCAAACAGGATGTTGCTGGTACCACGTGATTTCGATGGTCCTAAAGCTAGTTTGAGTATAGTTATTTGGGTATAGTACCTCTTTTACACATAAACAAATAGGCGACGCCTTATGTCCTTTAGCGATCAGAACCTTATTTGGGTTGATCTAGAGATGACAGGACTTGATCCTGAAACTCATAAAATCATTGAAATTGCTACTATCGTTACTGATAGTGAGCTTAACATCCTGGCTGAAGGACCTGTTTTGGCTATTCACCAACCTCAGAGTGAATTGGACAAGATGGACGAGTGGTGTACAACGACTCACACTGGCAGCGGCCTCGTGAAGCGAATTCAAGAAAGCACGGTTTCAGAGCAAGATGCCATCCAACAAACCATTGAGTTTCTTGAAAAATGGGTACCAAAAGGTAAGTCACCAATTTGTGGCAACAGCATTGGTCAAGACCGTCGTTTCCTATACAAGCACATGCCAGAGTTAGAAGAGTACTTCCACTACCGCTATGTTGACGTAAGCACTCTGAAAGAGCTGACTCGTCGTTGGAAACCTGAAGTGTTAGATGGTTTTTCTAAGTCGGGAAGTCACCTTGCGTTAGACGATATTCGAGAGTCGATCGCCGAGCTGCAGTACTACCGAAAAACGATTATTAACATCTAGTCGAATAAAATGATCACGTTTATCTAACTTTTCAGGGACATAAGAGCCGTTTTTTTTGCAAATCTGTGTGCTTTTACAGCAGTTGAGTAAAAAGTTTCGTAATTTTGCATTAAGGACTTGCATCACAAAAAAATGCTCTTATAATTCGCAGCCCTGAACGGAGAAAGACGTTTTCAGATTGCGATACTAGCTCAGTTGG
>NZ_JBFROH010000026.1:0-3596 GCF_041471425.1 Vibrio sp. 10N.261.52.C2
GCTTAAGGTTCTGTCTATGTAAGCAGCATAGTTTTCATATTCGGTTTGATTGTGTAAAAGCGACCATATAATTCGTGCGTTCTTCGCGGCAAGTGCCACTATCGCTCGGTTCATTCCTCTTCGTTCTAGAACGCCGCGACACCACTGACTTAACTTATCTTGCTTGTCGCCAAGGTTGGCAATCACGGTCCTTGCGCCATGAACTAATAGTGTTCGTAAGTATTTATCACCGTGTTTGGTTATTCGGCCTAAGCGAGGTTTTCCTCCTGTGGAATATTGCTTTGGTACGAGTCCTAGCCAAGCAGAGAAATCACGGCTTTTATCAAATTGAGAACCATTGCCTATCGAAGCAAGTATCGCAGTAGCGGTTTGCGGCCCAATACCTCGAACTTTCATCACTCGTTGAACATTAGCGCTGACCTTAGCAAAAGAGTCGAAGACTTGTTCAGTATCGGCGATACGTTGATTCAACTCTCCAAGGTGGTGATAAGCATCGGCAATCACCGTTCTTGCGAGATGTGGCAGTTCATTTTCTGCATCTTCAAGCATTAAGGGAATCTGTTTCATCAATGAAGAGCGACCAACGGGAATGATCAACCCGAACTCAGAAAGTAGGGCGCGCATGCGATTCATAAGCGCGGTACGTTCACGAACCCAATGCTCTCTCATTCTATGTACCGATAGGATGGCTTGTTGCTCTGGTGATTTTACGGGCACAAAGCGAGTGGATGGTCGCTGAACAGCTTCGCAGATAGCTACTGCATCATTAAGGTCGTTCTTCCCTTTAGTTCGATAAGGAACCACGTATTTAACGGCCATGATGCGGGCGTCATGCCCAAGTTTATTGAGTGTTCTTACCCAATAATGTGCACCACCACACGCTTCAACGCCTATACGCATGAGTGGCATATTTGCTATTGTAGTCAGTAGTTTAGAGCGAGTTACTGACTTATGAAGTATGACCTTACCATTTTGGTCTACGGCATGAAGACTAAAGTGGTTTTTAGCTAGGTCGATACCGCAGAAATAAGAATAATCAGACATGGTGCCTCCGATGCATTTAAGTACCACATAAGTGTGGCAGATCCTCGGTAGGGGGAATCCATGTCATTCGTTGATACCGCAATCAATCATCTAACCTTTTCATAGCTTTACGGTAAACATCGCTACGTTCGCGTTTTCCGACTGCTAAGACGGTTACAATGATGACATCGTCTTCAACTTTGTAGACGAGACGGTAGCCCGATTGGCGCAGCTTAATCTTATACATGTTGTCAGCTCCAGAGAGTTTTGAAGCCGGAACATGCGGGTTATCTAAACGCTCGATTAGCTTTTTCTTAAATTGTTGTTGAAGCGTTGAGCCAAGCTTTTTCCACTCTTTGAGTGCACTCTTTTTAAAGTCGAGTTTATAGGTCATCAATATTTACCGAAATACTCTCTTCAGATTCACGCTCTTTCGCAATAGTTAGTAGTTCAAGATCTTCGAGTCTGTCCATCATCATTTCGTACGCTTCGGCTGGCACGCAATAAAATGCTGGCTCATTTCGGTTCAGTACAGCAACAGGTTCACCGTAAGCACTAGTTGCAACTTTCATAGGGTTAGCTTTCAACTCAGTAATGCTTGCAGCAACATCGGCTAAAATTCTAGTGGTCATTTAATAGGTCTCTTAAGTGGTCTTTATTTTGGTCATTTTAGCCTCAATCAAGCGGTATAACAAGTTGCTTAAGAGTGATTCGCAACACGTGGCATTTTTACTATGCGTTGGTTTATGTGTTTAAGGTATTATGCGGAGGCTAAGGTATTGGTTTGCTCACACCTTAGCAAGGCGTAAAGTGTCGATATCTTGGGATAATAGTTCTAGATATCTAATTCAGAATAGCTGCGTAAACCTTAATTTAGAGGCTCTTGAACCATGGTATTACTTATAGTTTGGTTGGCTATTTGGGTTTCTTCAGCCAAACCACTTGCTTCTGTCGCCCGACGAACATACCGCATTAGAGTACAAAGTAGCTCGAATGGTTGGAAAAGTATTTTGTTTTCTATATTGGCTCACCTTACCTTTGTTCAACTATTTAGCTTTCCTGTAGATAGTTGGTTTTACTGGGTACTTCCAGTACTAAATGTTTTGTTTGTTATGCACATGCTCTTGCTCTTGGATTTGGTTCTAGATCGTTATAGTGTGGTTGATACTTCACGTTTTACCCATCGTTCAATTGCACCTTTTTTGGTGTCATGTAGTGCATTTATTGCAATGCTTTTCTACTCAGCTTATCTCAATGATGCAATACTGAGGGGAGTATGTATTGCTGCTCTCTCAATAGGTTTGACAGGGTTTCTAGTAACTTATAGAAATGTAAAATAGGGTCATACAGCTAACAGAGTATTTTAGGTTGATAAGAATCAACCCAACCAAACAGGGCGCCAATAACGGCGCCCTTTGTGTTAGTTGGACACGCTGTAAGTGTCGTAATTGCGAAGTAAGAAGATTGCGATACAGGCTGCGAGCATTGGCCAAGAGGCGAAGAACAGTAGGTTGTTGAACGGGTCCATGTATTTTCCAAAAGAGGAAAAGGTTGAGCCTGCATGAAGGACTAAAATGGCTCCGTAGGTGTACTTTTTCCACATGCCTACAACGAATGCGCCTAAAAATCCGAGCTGCGCGACACCCAGAGCCATCATCGCATTGTTCGAGATGTCGATGCCGTAAAAGCCAGACAGTACTTTTGTCGCGTGCTCAGGGACAAGGATCTTATCCAAGCCCCAGAATAAGAAGACGATAAAAATGCCGATTCTCAGCAGTAGTAGGCTAGTCGCCAATTTCGTTTGAAGTGTCTTTTCCATGATATCCCTTGTGATGCATTCAATGATGCGATGATTTAAATGTTCATCAAAGGAGACCCATAGCCTTCGCATTTTCTTTCGTTGTTTTTTAGTGCCTTATGTAACAAGGAATGTCTGATTAACCTTTGCTTATATAATATGTCATTTTTTTGATGTGGTATCATTCACGCAGTTAACTGTTAATGGATATATAACGTGAAAAAATACCTACTATTATCGCTTTCGGTTTTAATTTTGGCTGGTTGTGGAGCCCCTCGTTACACTGGGAGCGCGATTCCAGAACCTACGACTGAAGTTGATGTTGTTATCGTTAAAGACGCTGAAACACGTGAAGGGTTTTTAAATACTATGGAAACGTGGCTGCAAGATAACGATTATACCTACACCGTCGTACCTGATAAGTCGAAGCACGATCTTGATAAGCTGACATTGGAGTATGAAGGCCATTGGAGCTGGGACTTAGCGTTGTTCTTAAAGCAAGCGGAGATCAATGCTTATCAGAACGGACAAAGAGTAGGTGAAGTAGAATTTAAAGTCCCATACACGGCTAACCCAAACAAATTTGGTAATGCAGCTAAGCGTATTGGTTTTATGATGGATACGGTATTTGGTAAGAAAACTGCTGAAGAAGCAACGAAAGCAGCTAATTCATCAGATTCAAAAGCGACGAACTAGTCTAATTAGTTTACTAACTTATACCTTTGTTCGCTTTCTATTTTTCTTTAAGCTCTGCTCGAATAGACGAATAGACGAA
>NZ_JBFROH010000026.1:4452-87168 GCF_041471425.1 Vibrio sp. 10N.261.52.C2
CGAATAGACGAATAGACGAAGATGTGAAGCCGTCGCTTTAAAGCTGCGGCTTCGCATCTTTTCATATTAATTAAAACTCTTGTCTGAAGTAATTTTTGCTAAACCAGCAATCAACTTCCAAAGCGTGTAGATCGCGGCAACAAGAAGAACAACATAGCCAATAACAAAAACGGCTGTTAGAGCGCCAATGATAGTAAGCACAATCGAAACAAAGAATGTTTTGGTGATGTTGTCGTAGTGATCCGCAAAGACAGTCCCTTGAGCATCGGACTTTTTAACGATGCCCCAAATACCACCTGCAAGAAAACTAATACCAGTAAAGAAGCCTAATAGCATTAACGCATACGCGATGATGGCATGAGTTTTTGCATTTTTGTCCTTCTCTGAGAGCCCCGTATTAATTACTTCAGTATTTTCCATGTGATTGATTCCTAGGTTAATTTAATCACGCACATGATACGGTATTATCTTGTTGATGGTCACGAATTAGTTGCTTGTTGCATATGTTACATGCTGCGTTGTGATGTGTTTGGTATTGTGTGTAGAGTGTATGTCTCACTGGGTCTTTGTTGATAAAAAAGACATTAACGAAAAGATTGATTGGAACAAAAATCACGCTGATAGCATGCTAGCGATTACGAGTAGTCATAAAACCAACCAAAACACGCGTCGATAATTTAAGTCACAAATATGGTAAAAGCCTGCCTGGGTGTAAGAGTGGGGAAACGTACCGTAAGCTAAAGTGACGCGTTGTACTAAGCATTATTCTGAACTGTATCTTCAGCGCTTATCCCATCGAACCTGTTTAAAGCTGCTCACATTTTGGTGTTGAAAAGGATGATTCCTCAACGTTATCGGACTCAAAATGCTGCTGCCTGAGTAAGCTGACAGTCAGGTTTATCGGCATCGGCTTATAAAAATAGAAGCCTTGGATATAGTCGACACCGAGCTTAGATAAGATTTTCACTTGGGATTCGTACTCAACACCTTCGACGATGACTTGCATGCCTAAGGAGCGTGATAGTTGAAGCATGGACTCTAGCAAAGGGAGACCAAAGCTGGATTCGTCGGATATGTTTTTCACAAACACGCGATCGATTTTGAGAATGCTGAACGGGAACTGTCTTACGAAATCTAACCCTGCGTAGCCTGTACCAAAATCATCAATCGCGACTCTGACGCCCCTGTTCGATAGCTTGGTTAGGTTGTCTCTAATTTTGACCATGTCGGCATCAGAACATTCACCATCTTCGGTTACTTCAAAAACTACCTGTTTGAGAATCTCAGGGTGTCTTTTAAAGATGCTGATCACCTTGTTAGAGAAGTTACTGTTGGACACAACGTTGCGGCTGATGTTGACGCTGATGTACTTCGAGTCGAACACGTCTTGATTGCTTTTCAACGTCATTAATACTTTGCGTAGCACGAAGTAGGTGAGCTCCTCAATCAAGCCTAAGCTTTCAGCAAGCGGAATAAAAATAGCAGGGGAGACGTTACCTTCAATTGGGTCGTTCCATCGTAATAGTGACTCACAGCCGACGATCTCGTTGGTGTTTTGGTTAACGATAGGCTGCATGTGAACATGAAGGTGCTGGTTTTTTAGCGCACTTGAAAGCGAATATTCTAAGCTGCGTTGGCTCTGCTTTTTATGTTTGATGGAAAGGAGAATAATGGTGGTGATTCCGGCCATCAAAAAGCCAAACCATAAATAGCTCAACATGAAGCGAAGATAAAACTGATACCCAATGTATGAGGTGATGGTCAATGGGTAGGTGTTCGATTGTATCCGCACCTTGGCGATTGATGAGTCAATAACGGTAGGGTGGATATCTCTTTTGATCACCTCTACTTTGGCCTGTATTCCATGGCTGCTGAGGTTTGTTTCAACAAGGTCATAGATGAAGTGTGGCGGAATCATCAGGCTCACTCCGGCATCTTCTTTGTTCGAGAAAATGAGCATAATGGACTGAACTTGTGTGATGGCCGAGTTCGAATACGACAGGGTCGTTAAATTCGGGTCGTCATTGAGCCGCTGCCTGATGGTGCTGTATAGGCGAAATGAAACGTCACCATCGGTGGTTGAACAGTAAAATCGGTTCTGTTTATTGAATACCGCTGCTTCTTTTACCCAATCGGCTTCAAAAACGTTTTGTCGAAGCTGTCTAACGATCGCGTCGCAAGACTGTTCAGGTCTAACTTCAGATAAAAAACGGTCGAACCTTGATTGGATCCCTTCTAACCTGGTTTCAACTAACCTTGATGTGTCTTCGGTTAATGTTTGGTAGTGATACGGTGTAAAAGGAATGAGCATTACCATGGATAAAAAGAAAGAAATGGCAAAGTAAAATGAAGTCTTAGCAATGTTTTGGTACTTGATATCCATAGTTGGAGAAGCGTTACCGATTTATGTGAGCATTCGATTTAATTTATAAAGTTAACGATTACGTAGCAATATAAATAATTAATATTGTGAATGCAGGCACGAATTATTGATATAAATAATATGTTTTCTAGTTTTACCAGCAAAATCTGAGCGTTATCTCATTTATTTGAGTTGGCGAGGCGTCATTTTTGATGATTCATGCGGATAACAAATGATTATATCCTGATAAATTTTATTGTTATTTGGTCTAGCTGAATGAGTTGAATGAGCTAAATATTGAGCCACGTTTAAATAAATAGAGTCACGACTCGATTCGTTTTGGTGGTGACAGCATAAAGGATGATTATGACAAAACTGATATCGGCACTCATAGCGCTGTGCTTCTCATTCTCTGCGTTGGCCGACGAAGGTGTTGTTGATTGCGAGAATGCGATGAATACCATCGAGATCAATCACTGTGCGGCAATTGAGTTGGAATCTGCACAAGCGGAACTCGATAAATACCTTGCAGCCAGCTTTGAGCACAATGCTTATGATGCTCAGTTGGTGGCGTCAATTAAGAAAGCTCAGGAGAGCTGGCAGGCGTACATGACAGCACATTGCGATTCTGTTTACACCCAATGGCGTGATGGTTCTATTCGAGGGGTTATGGCGCTTTCCTGTAAGACGACGTTAACCAAGCAGCGCACGCATGAGGTGTGGGCGAATTTCTTAACCTACATGGACAGCACGCCTCCGGTTTTACCAGAGCCTAAAATAGCGCCGTAGGCAGGTTTAAAATACGTACAGGACTGTGCACCTGCTTCAACCTTTGGCGGGCGAATAAGAAAACGATCGGGGATTGCCTTACTCTTTCGTTCTTAGTGCTTAGTCTCCCGCTTGAGCATTACAGCTTGAAGTATTACCTAGCAAGGAATCGATTGTGAGCAATGTCAGTATCACGCTTATTCAGCTTGAAGTTGAATACAAAAACAAACAAAAGAATATAGATTCGGTCTCTGATCTTTTGCAAGCGGAGCCGTCAGTTGGCGATATTACTTTACTGCCTGAACTGTTCACTACTGGGTATATTTTTAATGAGGCTGAAGAAATTCATGAATTGGCTGAAGACTTCGCCGACAGCAGTACTATTGATTCATTAACTCAGCTTGCAGCGAAGCATGACACCTTGATTGTTGCAGGCATTGCCGAGAAAGATAGCGGCCAATATTACAACAGCGTCGTGGTTGTGGATGCTTCCGGTTTACGACACAAATATAGAAAAATCAGTCAAACCAAATTCGATAAGCAGTATTTCTCGAGAGGGGAGGAACGCCTCTCGTTTGAGCACAAAGGCTTAAAGTTTGGTGTCGCGATTTGCTTTGATATTTGGTTCCCGGAGATCATGAGAGGGTATCAGTCGGTCGACGTTATTCTTCACCCTGCCAACTTCGGTGGGCATCATAGTTTTGCCATTGCTCAAGCGAGAGCCTTGGAGGAAGGGTGTCACATGGTTACTTGTAATCGCGTCGGGCAAGATGTGGTTAATGCGTTTACCGCGACTTATTGTGGTGGAAGCCGAGCCTACTCACCCAAAGGGGAGTTAGTGACTAAACTTAACGACAAGCAATCGGTAGAAACCGTGAGTATTCAAGATCCCTCGATTGCGCCGCAATACAATGGTATTGATGTCGAAAATGAGATCCAACAAATAACCGATCTGTTAAACCGCTAAACCGATAGACCGTTAAATCGCTAGAACAGAGACTAGCGCGGTATAAGATCGAAAAACGCAAGGTGATTAAGCCTTGCGTTTTAGCTTGGGAACGAAGCGCTCTTAAGCTTGATCGTTCATTTGATTCAGATGCTCGACTGAATGGGCGTTTTTCATCCGCTGAACTTGATGGATATTGACCATAAGGCGATTGAGCAGCTTTTGCAGTCGTTCAATATCCGGCAATTGTTGATTTTTGGCTTCGACTTCTAGTTCCAATGCCTGCTTAGAAAGCATGTTAAGACCTAAGTTTAGCGACATGCCTTTAATGGAGTGCAGGGTACGACAAAGTGGCTCCAACTCCTTCGCTAAATAGTATTCGATGACACGGTCAACCGACTGTTCGAACTCAATAATGGTTGAGTCGATAAGTAAACTGAACCCTTCCGTATCGTCTTTAAGTATGCGTATCACTTCTGACTGACTTATCTCTTCTTCTGTTAATCTCAGTGTTTCAATTGGCTTGCGATGAAGTTCGACGATATTTTTGATGTCAGTCGAGCCTTCGGTTTTTATTTGCTTAGGTAATCGATTCGAAAATTGTTGCAGGGCATCGAAAAAGCTCTCTTGTTGCAGAGGCTTGGTCAGAATATGGTCGACACCCGCCTGAATAAAGTTGTCATGCGCCTCACGGAATACATCGGCCGTATAAGCGAATATCAAGGTATCGAGTTTCAGCTTTTCGCGGATGTAATTTGTTGTCTCGACCCCGTTCATTTCAGGCATATGATTGTCCATCAAGATAAGGTCATATTGAGTGGTTTTGAGGCGTTCAATTGCTAGTTTTCCGTTCTCTGCATGATCGACATGATGGCCGAGCTTTTCACAAAAGCCTTGTGCAACAATGGCATTAATACGGTTATCTTCCACCAACAGGATACTTAACGAGTCATAACTAAGAGTTTCTGCATCGACTGTATGGGTAGCGATGTCTTTCGCTTTGCTTTCTTGCCATGTGATAGGCAGGGAGACTTGGAATTTTGTACCAAGCCCAACTGCACTGGTTAATGTGATTTCTCCGTTCATGAGGTTGACTAGGTTCTTGACGATTGCGAGGCCAAGCCCTGTTCCGCCAAACTTCCTTGTTGTGGAAGTGTCGGCTTGTTCGAACGAATTGAATACCTGCTCGTGCTTATCTTTCGGGATACCAACTCCGGTGTCTGTTACCGTGAGAATCAGTTGATTGTTGGGGCGATTGAGGTCAGCTTGAATGGACACATGACCTTCTTTGGTGAATTTGGTCGCATTGCCGCCCAAGTTGAACATGATTTGACGTAGCCTTGCACAGTCTCCGACGAGTTGGATGTTTTTCGGTATGTTATTTTCGATCAACAGGCGAATGCCTTTTTCATCGGCTAAGGGTTTTAGAGCGCTGCATACAGGCTGCATGACTTGAACAAAATTAAAGGGTGCCACATCTAGCTCAAGCTTGTTTTCTTCGACTTTTGAGAAGTCGAGAACGTCGTTGAGTATTGTCATCAAGTGGTGACCAGAATCGAGAATGATGTTGATGTTCTCTTTTGTTTCGGGTTCTTGGGTCTGGCTTGCAATGATTTGAGATATTCCAAGAACGCCGTTCATTGGCGTTCTGATCTCGTGGCTCATGGTAGACAGAAAATCGCCCTTAGCTTTTACTGCGGCTTCAGCTTTGGTTCGTTCGGCGATTAGCTCCTGAGTTTTCGCTCTCATTTCACTGTCATTACTGATCAAATTGTCTGTCATTTTTTGAAAGCTTTGTTTGAGATGAGCGATTTCGTCTTGGGTGTTTATATTCGAACTCAATTCCAGAGTTGCAGCACCTTGATCCAAATGGCCAGCGGCAACTTGGTTAGTGGCCTCAAGTAGGGTGTGTAATCTTCGATTAATACGCTTTGACGCCCACGCAGCAACAAGGAGTGATATGAACACGGAAAACAGTGTTCCGAGGATTAATATGTAGCTAGTTTGATTGGCTGAGTTCTCCGATTTTTCGACCCTGGTAATAATAAGTTTTTGTTCAATTTCAATGAATTGAGCAATCTCTTGGCGGATCTCGTCAATCAATTTTTTTCCGGTTTGCTGCTGAGTGAGGTCGATGACACTTTGTATTTCAGCTTCGCCTTTATTGACAAGGCTGCGTTGATTGATCTCTTTCTCTCCAGACTGTTTCAGCCATGTTTTATGAATATCATCGATTCTATATAGGCGTTCTACTTGAGGTGGGTTATCACTCACTTGATTCGCAAGGGTTTGGAGTTTTTGAGGCCATACATCAAGAGCTAAATGGTAGGGTTCTAAAAAAACAGGATCACCCGTGATCAAGTAACCACGTTCAGCCGTTTCTATGTCGACTGTTAAGCTGAGAAGTTCTTGAGCCCGAGCGATGGCTTTATGTGTGTGTACAACCCAATTATTGTCTTTTACAACCGTTCGGGTGTTTTCATGGACAGAAAAAGCCACGATAAGCATCAAAGCGATAGGAATCAAAAAGCTGACTAATAGCTTTTTCTGTAGGGATATATTGTCAAACCAACCCGCGATCATAAAACAGCGCTCTCCATGTCGTTGTTATTCACTGTTAGTGTAGATGATCATTAGTTGTTAAGTGCGCAAATAGTTGCTGAGTGCGTAAATACATACTTTAGCGTGTAAGTTTCGCATATTAACGGCATTTTAGGGGCGATTAAGCGGCGTTATTATGTTTCAAAGACAAAAAAGCTAGCTCAATAAGCTAGCTTTCAACGGTGTGATGAGTGTGGCGAGTATTAAAGCGCTTTTACGCTGCTTCGTTCAACAAGAGTAGGTTCAAGTTCAACGACTTGCGGATAAGCATCTGGAGTTTGTAATCTGCTCAAAAGCGTATCCACTGCGGTTTTACCTAAACGATGTTTTGGCTGGTGGACAGTGCTTAACGCGGGTGTCATGTACTTCGACAGGTGGATGTCATCGTAGCCAATGATAGACAGATCATTCGGAATCGATGTGCCATCTTGCGCCGCAGCGTGAATCACGCCCATCGCCATCATATCGTTACTGACGAACAAGGCAGACGGCATTTCGCCACGAGTTTTCAATGTCTGATAAGAGTCAAAACCACCGTCACATTCAAAGTTGGATTCAACAATCCACTTAGGGTTGATCTCTAAATTGGCTTCTTCCATTGCTTGCTTGAAGCCTTGATAACGAGACGAAGCTTGATTGCGGTGCAGTGGGCCAGTGATACAACCAATTTGAGAATGACCGTTATCTATCAAGTGCTTAGTTGCCATGTAGCCACCTTGGTGCGAGTTGTCTTGGATCTTATCGCTCGCAAACAGCATAGGGCCCCAGTCCATTACCACAACAGGCAGTTCTGGGTAGCGATCAAATACATCGATATGTTCGCCTTCAAGGGTAGAACACATCAGCATCAAGCCATCGACACGCTTTTGCAGCAAGGTATCGATAGAGGATTTCATGCGTTCGCTGTCACCTTCGGTGTTACACAAGATAAGGTTATAGCCTTTTTCGTAGCAACGACGTTCAACACCTTTCACCACTTCGCCAAAGAATGGATTGGTGGATGTGGTCACTAGCATTCCCAAGGTTTTGGTTTGCTTCATTTTCAAGCTGCGAGCCAATGCAGAAGGCGCATAGTTGAGTTCTTTAGCCGCACTGTTAACACGCTCAGCAATCTCTTCACTGACAAAGCGTGATTTGTTGATCACGTGGCTCACGGTAGAAGTCGAAACCTTTGCGAGCCGTGCGATGTCTTTCATTGTTGCCATAAAAAATCCTTGTGGGAATAACCTTCCACGTTGGGCGATATTCTGCCTGAAAACAGGGGCTTATGCTTGTTATTTGTTGTTACCGAATTTGAAGGCTAACATCCGTTAACTACGGTTTAGCTCAGGAGTTAACCCTTCAAATAGGTATCAAGCTAAGCAGGCAGTTGCTCTGCCAAAAACGCATCGGTTTCAGCACGGGTTGGAATCGACGTTTGAGCGCCAAAGCGGGTCACAGAGATAGCAGCAGCAGCGTGGGCAAATTTAATCGCACGCTCTAGTGGCATATCTTCAAGCAAGCCTGTCACCAACGCGCCGTTAAAGGTATCACCTGCGGCAGTTGTATCTGTTGCTTCAACACGGAAACCTGCGATTAATTCACCTTCGCTGGCTTCATTTCCTTGACCGCGATGACTCACCCACACGCCTTTCGCGCCTAGCGTGATCATTACCGTTTCGATGCCTTTAGCATGGAGAGCCAACGCAGCCTGATGAGCAGTTGCGTTGTCTGTCACGGTAATGCCTGTCAGTACTTCAGCTTCGGTTTCGTTTGGTGTAATCACGTCAACACAAGCAAGCAGCGAATCCGACAATGGACGAGCAGGGGCAGGGTTTAGAATGACTTGCGTGCCACTCTCTTTTGCTACTTTCGCAGCGTATTCAATGCCTTCAATTGGCGTTTCAAGCTGAGTCAGCAGGTATTTAGCGCCGCGAATCTTTTCTAAGTGCGGCTCGATTTGATCGCAAGTCAGCTTGTCGTTGGCTTCCGCAGAAAGACAAATACTGTTTTCGCCTGTTGCGGATACTTGGATCATCGCGATGCCAGTAGGCGTGCTGTCTGCAACGATCACACCGTCGATGTTTATACCATCTTTAGCAAAATCTTGACGAATATTGATGCCAAATGGGTCGTCACCAACACAGGCGATGAAGCCGATATCTGCGTTTAATCTTGCTGCCGCTACGGCTTGGTTTGCGCCTTTGCCGCCAGGAATGACCTGATAGTTACCGCCAATCAAGGTTTCACCCGGACGAGGGAACGAAGGAACTTGTAGTACGTGGTCAGCGTTAACGCTACCTAAAACAATCAGTTGAGTCATGATACGAGCCTTATGATATATCGTATTTGAAAATGCATGGGTCTTTCTCATGATGTTAATTGTTCGCCTTGTTAGCGGCTTATGAGAAACAGCGATGCACTGTCGGGTTTTGCTTTTTGTTTTGAGTCAGTGAGCTAATGAGCTAAGCAAAGCAGGGGATAGGGGACCCCTGCTTTATATCGCGTTACTTAGTAACGATTACTTAGCGATGATTTTTAGAGGTACTGGTACGTACTCGTCTACAGTTTCGCCTTTCAGTACTTTGTCTGCCATTTCGATACCTAGAGAACCGATTAGGTCAGGCTGTTGTGCAACCGTTGCGCCAAGTAGGCCACGGTTAACAGCAGCGATGCCGTCGTCTGTGCCATCAAAGCCAACGATCATCACTTCTTTGCCTGAAGCTTGAACTGCGCGAAGTGCACCTAGTGCCATTTCATCGTTCTGAGCGAATACTGCTTGTACATCTGGGTTAGCAGCAAGTAAGTTTTCCATTACGTTCAGACCTTTAGTACGGTCGAAATCAGCAGGTTGGCTTGCAAGAAGCTCAAGGTCGCTGCCGTTTACTGCATTCATGAAGCCTTCACCACGTTCACGAGCTGCAGAAGTACCAGCAATACCTTCAAGTTGGATTACTTTCGCTTTTTCGCCCACTTTTTCCATGATGTAGTGACCCGCCATTTCACCGCCGATTACGTTATCAGAAGCAATGTGGCTCACTACGTCACCACGGCTTGCACCACGGTCTAGCGTTAATACGGGGATGTCTGAGCGGTTAGCAATACGAATAGCGTTAGACACAGCGTCTGAATCCGTTGGGTTAATGAGGATTGCTTTAACACCACGAATGGTTAGATCTTCAATGTTCGAAAGCTCTTTGCTTGGGTCGTTTTGAGAATCAAGAACGATAAGCTTGTAGCCTAGCTCTTCCGCTTTCGCTTCTGCGCCATCTTTCATGGTTACGAAGAATGGGTTGTTCAATGTAGACAGAACGATTGCCATTGTATCTTGCGCCTGTGCAGATACAGATACCGTTGTAGAAAGAAGAGCAGCAGAAATAAGAGTCGCTAATTTTTTCATGGTGTAAGTCCTTTATGTAGGGTGAGCTAGGTTGGATAACCCTAGCTCGTTGTTACATTATTTATAGATTTAATGTTTATAGGTTTGTTACTGATAGATATTTTTAATATAAAACAGAGATTTACTTGTTTTTGTTGTCGACTAATACCGCCAGAAGAATAACCACTGCTTTTGCAATCATCTGGTAGTAAGAAGATACGTCTAATAGATTTAAGGCGTTGTTTAGGAAGCCGATAATCAGTGCACCGATCAATGTGCCCATGATACGGCCACGACCGCCGGCTAAGCTTGTGCCGCCAAGAACTACGGCTGCGATGGCGTCTAATTCATAACCCATACCTGCTGTTGGTTGAGCTGATGACAATCGAGATGCCACGATGATGCCAGCCACCGCTGCTAACAGACCACAGATTGCGTAAACGCCGATTTTCACTTTGTCTACGTCGATGCCTGATAGGCGAGTTGCTGATTCGTTGCCACCTAGTGCGTAAACATAGCGACCAAAGCGTGTGTGGTTAAGTAGGTACCATACCGCTGCGAACACTACGACCATGATCCATACCGGAACTGGGATGCCCATTGCGTAGCCTGTACCGAACCAAGCGAAGGCGTCTGCTGTGTCAGTGAAACCAGTAGAGATAGGACGACCGTCGGTGTAAACCATGGTTACGCCGCGAAGTAGTGTCATAGTCACAAGCGTTGCGATGAAGGCTTGAACCTTACCCTTGGCAATAATCACACCACTGATAGCACCTAATGCTGCACCTGCTACTAGAGCGGTTGGCACTGCGATCATCACTGGGATTTCCATGCCAATCATGCTGGCTGCGAATGCACCACAAAGTGCCAGTACAGAGCCGACACTCAAGTCGATACCTGCGGTTAAGATAACCAGCGTCATGCCTACAGCGATAATTGCGTTAACTGAGGTTTGGCGCAGAATGTTTAGGATGTTGTCGACAGTAAAAAAGTTTGGGTTTAAGAAAGAAACGACAACAATCAGGAAGATCAAAGCAATCAATGACTTTTGGTCAATCAGCCACTCTTTGCTGATTAACGGTTTTTTCTTTGGCGCTTCAGTTTCAGTTGTTTTGCTCATGGTTTTAGTACTCATGCTGCGTCCTCGTTGATCTTTTTACCGACCGCACACGCCAGTAATAATTCTTGGTTTGCTTCTTTAGCATCAAATTCACCGCTTACACGGCCTTCATGCATCACCATGATGCGGTCACTCATTCCTAACACTTCTGGCATTTCAGATGAGACCAAAATAATGCTCATACCGTCAGCTTTGAATTTATTAATGAGTTGGTAAATTTCTTTTTTAGCACCGACATCGACACCACGCGTTGGCTCATCGAGAATCAGTACTTTTGGTTTGGTCATCAAGCCTTTAGCGATAGCTACTTTCTGTTGGTTACCACCAGAAAGGTTGCCAATAATTTGTTCGCGAGTCGGGGTTTTGATGTTGAATAGTTTGATGAAGTCATCAACCGCCATCACTTCATCTTTATGTTGGATTTGACCGCTTTTAGTCAATTGATCCAATGAACATAAAGACATGTTTTCTTTAACAGAAAGCCCTAGAACTAAGCCATCGCCTTTACGGTCTTCAGAGATGTAAGCGATGCCATTTGCTAAGCCATCTTTCGGACTTACAGGGTTAATGGTTTTGTTTTCTAGGTTGATGACACCGCGCTCACTCGGAAGGGCACCGTAAATCACTTTCATCAGTTCAGTACGACCAGCACCCATCAAGCCAGACACACCCAAAATCTCGCCACGCTTTAGAGTAAAGCTCACGTCATGAACACCAGAACCCGTCAGGCCAATCACTTCAAGGCAGGTTTCACCGTGGCTCTGCCCTATACGTGGATATTGCTCGTCCAACTTACGGCCCACCATCATTTCGATCAGGCCATCTTCGTCGGTGTCTTTTACTTCACATTGGCCAATGAACTTACCGTCACGAAGTACGGTGATGTCATCACAAATTTCGAAGATCTCTTTCAAGCGGTGAGAGATGTAAACAATGCCGCAGCCTTCAGCACGAAGTTCGTTAATCACCTTAAACAGAGACTCAGTTTCGGTATCGGTTAATGCATCAGTTGGTTCATCCATGATGATGACCTTAGACTCAAACGATAGGGCTTTTGCAATCTCTACCATTTGCTGCTCACCAAGGCTCAACTGACCTAGAGGCGTTTTCGAGCTGTGTTTCACGTTAAGGCGTTTAAGTAGCTTGTCTGCTTCTTGGTACATCTCGTTCCACAAGATACGACCCATGGTGCCAGTGATTTCACGACCTAAGAAGATGTTCTCGGCGATGGTAAGCTCTGGTATTAGGTTCAACTCTTGGTGAATGATACTAATACCGGCTTGTTGTGAATCACGCGGTCCTTTAAATGCCGCCGGCTTACCTTGGTAGGCGATAGTTCCGCTGTCCAAGTGATAGATACCCGTAAGCACTTTCATAAGCGTTGATTTACCTGCACCGTTTTCACCCATTAACGCCATGACGCGTCCTGGATAAACGTTGAGGCTTGCCTTATCCAGTGCTTTCACACCAGGGAAGGCCTTCTCAATTGAGCTAAGTTCTAAAATGGCTTGAGTCATGTCGGTTCCTTTACTCGGGGCCAGTTGTATTTGATTATTCTGTCTATGTATTGTTTTTGGTTCAGTGATGACACTGAGCTGTCGTTGCGTTTTGCTTGAGCTAAAAGGTTACGCCAGCTTGGAAAATAACATTTGCGTATGGTGTGCATTCACCGGTGCGAATCACTGCACGGCTTTCATGCGTTCGCTGTTTGAATTCTTCATGAGTGATGTAAGTAATAGAAAGCGATTTGCCACAACGCGCTTCTTCTGTCTTGATTAAATCAATCAGCGCAGCGTGGTGCTCTGGGCTTACTTTCGCAAACTCTTCTGCAATCACAACACCTTCGATTTGAGATTCATCCAGCATGGTTTTTACCGTTTGCTGAAAGCTTGGGACACCGTGAGTTAAAGCAAGATCAATACGAGTTACGTGGTCTGGAATTGGTAAGCCCGCGTCACAAATCGTAATTTCATCTGTGTGGCCAAGAGTCGCCACTAGGTAAGAGAGTTCAGAGTTTATTAGAGTACTTTTTTTCATATCACGACCTATCGAAAAATAACGCTTGATGGGTTGAGAACAACTCAAGAAAAGCCATCGAAACGTTTCGATAGTGATAATAGTGTCTGATTTATCATTTGCACGTTTGATTGTTTTAGAGTGTGATAATGATCATCGAAACGTTTCGATGGGGCGTTTTTTGGTGATCTTAGTCACCGCCATTGATGGCATAAATCCTTTTACGTGGGTTCAATCGATAGCGCATATCCGAACTTACTAATGGTAATGATCTGGACGTTGGATGCTCTTAATCGCGCGAACACATTGCGTAGGTTATAGACTACGTTTGCAAGAACATGTGGTGACGAGAGTTGTCCGTCCCAACACACATCAACAATATGCTCTCTTGAAATCGGTCTTCCCACATTTTCCAATAACAAGCAGAGCACTGCTAATAGGCGAGGGCGCAAAGTGATTTTGTTTCCTTGCTGGTTGGTAATCGTTCGAGCGTCGATATCAATGATTAAGCCGTTGAAGTCTATTGTGTGGTTCATCGTGTTTTCTGTTCGTCTTATTCTAAATTGTGGAGATTGAGCAAATTGGCCTGCTGTTGGAGCGGGTAATTATTTAAGTGTGCTAATGGTCGAAGTGGGCGGGTTAACTGACACGATCAGTGAGCCTATTACTTTTAAAGCCGAAGACAATACTTACCGATTAATTGCTGGTTACAAATTTAACCGCATTGTTTCGGTTGAAGCTCAATACACAGATTTTGGTGATATCGCCCTGAAAACGAAATCTGGTAATAAGGTTTTCACTTGGACACCTCAAATCTTTTCGGTAACGGCGAACCTCGGTTACACGTTTGATAATGGCATTCGTCCATTTGGCACTATCGGTCTGTCGACTATTGATCTAGACATGAAGCTTGCTGATGGCTCTCGCCCTTCAGGAGATGGTTTTGATGATTCGGGAGATGGCATCCGTATGGGTGTTGGTGTTGGATATACGCCACCTACAATGTCTTCGTTGAGCTTTCGCTTAGCGTACGAAGCCGATGCTTTTGATATCGAAGATTACGAAAACGGACACAAGACAGAAGATACTGCTGTTCTGGATTCTTTCTACTTAGGCGCAATGTACACATTCTAAGTTTCATACTTTGCTAAACGGTAAATCGGTTTCTAAATGGGGCGTCGGTTAGCTCAACCCGTTTAGCTAAAGTGGAAGGCCGCAGTTTTTGACTGCGGCTTTTTTATGTTTAACTCTAGGCTTCACGAATATGAGCGGTAACAGACACGATGGCATGGTCGGTACTGAATTGGTCGTGTTCAAAGCTTGGATTGGTGAGGTGATGGTCTAACACTGTGTAGCTAGAGATCTCCATCAAACTAGACGAGTTCTGACAATCAAACTCGTTCGACATCAAAATGTAGTCCAGTACAGACCCAGATGCGCCGTAGTAATGGGTTGGCTTACGCTGTTCAAGCAAATCTTCTTCATGTAGCTGATGGTAAAGATCCCAGCTGTCTTTTAATCGAAAGTGGGATAGCCAATGCTTGCTGTTTTCGTCTCGGTTGATTGAGTAATTCAACAGCCCTTTAAACTCATCATTAAACAGTGGCTTATTAAAGTCACCCATCAACACAACAGGTTGCTCGGTTTGGTAGCGTTGGTTGGTGATGTATTGATGCAGCATCTGAGCTTCTAGACCACGTTGGACACTCGATAGCCAAGAGCCAAGTTGTTCTTGGTGGAAGCGAGTGAGCGTGTCACTTTGTGGTTTTGCACCTTGCTGAGCGTTGTTCGTATCGACAGATTCTGCTTTTGGTTCTGTCGGACGTTGTGATTTGAAGTGCACCACATAACAGTCGGTTGAACCTAAATGGGGTAACGTAATCGTCGCGTGAACAGGTGTTCTGTTGAATGAGAATTTGTCGCCAAGGTTGAATGCTGTCAGTAACGTCGAATCTGGCGTAACAGGCTGCATGTTTTCAATCGGGTAACGGGAAGCGATCCCAACGACAGGTGAGGTATATAAGTAGTCATCCTCAACGTGTGCACTATCGACAACAGCAAAGTAAGGGTAGCCAAGTTCACTCATTAACTGCTCTAAAGACTGCGGGCTAAATATCTCTTGAAAGCCAATCACATCACAATCTAATGAACGAATCGTTTCAGCCATCCAGTGCTGTTTCTTCTGCCATTCATCGAAGCTGTAGATGTTCTCAAAATCATAGTAAGCATTCGGTGGTTCGAGGTAGTTCAAAAGATTGAACGTTGCGAATGTTATGTGGTTTGGTTTATTCAAAGTGTCATTCCATTTAGACCTAGGCAGCAAGGATACTCCAGTAAAGTATAGTTTGTTGATTATTTGGGGGTTAAGTTTGATTAATTAAGCCAATCAAAGTCAGTGACGCTTCTGTCATTTATGTTAGTGAGATTATTGTGACGCAACTTTAGCCTGCGTCATCAAATAAATTCGAGTGGTGACGAGTTAATTGTAAATAAACAGTAAGAGTTAGGGTGCTGATGGTTTTATTAGTTATTACATGATGTTAGATTTGAACCTATACTTGATTTAACGGCATGCATTCAAAGCCGATTAATCAACTTGAATATCGAATTCATAACATTTGAAGGGAGAGTCAAATGGGAACAGTTTTTCGACGCAAAGCCTCGCAGCGCACTCAGTTTTTCAGGTCTAATTTAAATTCCTGTGCAGTCATGTTGCCGCTTATTGTTTTACACCCCTCTGTTACTTACGCTTCTGATACCCAATCCACTCCTGCTGTCACCGTTATTGAAACCACACAATTGGTTGGTTTTGGTGAAGCAAAATATCCAGCCGACTTCACTCACTTCGATTACGTTAATCCTGATGCGCCAAAGCAGGGCAAAGTGACCTATGGCAGCATAGGTACCTACGATAGCTTTAATCGATTCGGTTCCCGCGGCGTTGCTGCAAGTTATACCGGAGAGATTTACGATACCTTGATGTTTTCTCCGAGCGACGAGATTGATGCATACTATCCATTGATTGCTTCAAAGGTTCGCTACGCCAGTGATTTCACTTGGATGGAAATCGACATCAACCCAAATGCTAAATTCCAAGATGGCGAACCTATTACCGCGCACGATGTTGCCTTCACTTTTGACAAGTTTTCAAAAGAAGGTGTGCCTCAGTATCGTGTGTATTACAAAGAGATTAAGTCAGTAAAAGCGGTCTCTGATTTGGTTGTTCGTATTGAAATGAACCATCCAAACCGCGAAAAACTGTTCAGCTTTGCGCAAAGCACTCGTGTATTGCCGAAACATTTTTGGAAAGACAGAAAACTGTCTGAGCCTCTAAGCGAACCACCAGTAGGTAGTGGTCCCTATAAGATCATCAGCTATAAATCTGGGCAAAGTGTTACCTACGGCCTAGATGAAAACTACTGGGCAGCAGACCTACCAGTCAATGTTGGTCGCAATAACTTCAAGCAAGTGCAGTACGATTACTATCGCGATGACACCGTAATGCTCGAAGCCTTCAAAGCAGGGGAGTTCGATCTTCGAACCGAGAACTCGGCTAAGTTCTGGGCCAACTCTTACACGGGCGCAAACTTCGATAAAGGCTACATCATTAAAGAAGAGATCAACCATGAGAAGCCTGAAACGACTCAAGGTTTTGTCTTCAATATTCAATCTCCAGTGTTCTCTGATCCTAAAGTTCGTGAAGCGTTAACGTACGCGATGGACTTTGAGTGGATGAACAAGAACATGTTTTATGGTCAGTACAAACGGACTCGTAGTTACTTCCAAAACACTGACTATGAAGCGAAAGGCTTACCAAGCGAAGCTGAAGTTGAGTTGTTGTCTCAATACAAAGATCAGATTCCACCGCGAGTTTTCACCGAAGAATTCCAACCACCCGTCACCGATGGTAGCGGTCGTATTCGTAGCCAAATGCGTACCGCTTTCAAATTGTTGAAAGAAGCGGGTTGGGTGCTGAAAGACAAAGTCATGACCAACGAAAAGACTGGCAAGCCGATGTCATTTGAGTTGTTGATTTACAGCCCAACCACGGAACGTATCGCAACGCCGGTTCAAAAGAACCTTAAGCGCATGGGTATTGAGATGAAGATCCGTACCATCGATACCACTCAATACATCAAGCGCTTGCGTGATCGTGATTTCGACATGGTTTCGTCGTCATTTTCCGCAAACCCTTATCCTAGCCCGAACTTAATGATCGTTTGGAACTCTAACTACATTGATTCTACTTACAATACTGCAGGTGTTATCGATCCAGTGGTTGACGCGTTAACAGAAGAAATTGCGCGTAACCAACAGCACCCTGAAAAGCTTCTTACACTAGGTCGTTCACTAGACCGAGTATTGCAGTGGAATTTCTACAACATCCCGCAATGGCACGTTGGCGAGTATCGCGTAGCAATGTGGGACAAGTTTGAGCGTCCAGATGTATTGCCAAAATACGATTTAGGTATCGATACATGGTGGATTTCAGAAGAGAAGGCGGCTTTGCTTCCTGAAAAACGTCGCTAGGAGTTAGTTAGCATGGCCGCGTATATATTTCGACGTTTATTGTTGGTGATCCCCACGCTGTGGGCGATCATCACCATCAACTTTTTCATCATCCAGATAGCGCCTGGAGGCCCGGTAGAGCAAGCTGTTGCTCAATTAGAAGGGCATAACTCTGGCATTATGGAGCGTTTTTCTGGTGGTGGACAAGAAGTTGATTTAAGTGAAAGTGATCAAGCGTCTGCCAGTGGCTATAAAGGCTCACGCGGGCTTGATCCTGAAGTGGTTGAAGAAATCAAAAAGCAGTTTGGGTTTGATAAACCGATTCACGTTCGCTACTTCGATATGTTGAAAAACTACGCGACCTTTAACTTTGGTGAAAGCCTGTTTAAGGGTGGTAACGTGATTGATTTAATCATCGAGCGTTTACCTGTCTCCATTTCCTTAGGGTTGTGGAGTACGTTAATCATCTATGTGATTTCGATACCCTTAGGCATTATGAAGGCGATACATCACGGCTCTCGTTTTGATATTTGGTCGAGCGCGGTGGTGATTGTCGGCTACGCGGTGCCGGGCTTCTTGTTTGCGATTATTCTGATTATCTTGTTTGCAAGCGGTAACTACTTCAGTTGGTTCCCATTGCGAGGGCTTGTGTCGAGTAACTTCGACCAGCTCAACTGGTATCAGCAAATTGGCGACTACTTCTGGCACTTGGCGTTGCCCATTTTCGCCATGGTTATCGGTGGATTCGCCACGCTCAGCATGCTGACCAAAAACTCCTTCCTTGATGAAATCAATAAGCAATATGTAGTGACTGCGAGAGCGAAAGGCTTGGACGAGAGCAGTATTCTTTATAAGCACGTTTTCCGTAACGCCATGCTGATCATTATTGCGGGTTTCCCAAGCGCATTTATTAGTATTTTCTTCACGGGTTCTATGTTGATTGAAGTGATGTTTTCACTCGAAGGAATTGGTCTGCTTGGCTTTGAATCAACCATTCAACGTGACTATCCCGTGGTGTTCAGCTCTCTCTATATCATGACCTTGCTTGGCTTGGTGCTGAGCATTATCTCCGACCTGACGTATACCTGGGTTGATCCTCGAATTGATTTTGAAGCGCGTTAATGGCGAACGAATAACAAGGTATTGATAATAAATGTTTAACAACCCTTTAGCTGAAGCTCGTTGGTTACGTTTTAAAGCAAACAAGCGTGGTTTTATCTCCCTTTGGATATTTACCATCTTGTTTGGCTTGAGCCTGTTCGCTGAGATCATTGCCAATGATAAACCACTCTTGGTTTCTTATGATAATCAGTGGTTTGTGCCTGTTATCAATGAATATGCCGAGACGGAGTTTGGTGGTGAGTTTGAAACCGAGGCTGACTATAAAGACCCGTATGTAATCGACCTCATTGAAGAGAGTGGCTATATCGTTTGGCCTATCATTCCTTTTAGCTACGACACTATCAACTTTGATATCGCAGGCGCGGTACCATCGGAGCCTGATTCGGTTAACTGGTTAGGGACAGATGACAAAGGGCGAGATGTATTAGCTCGTATCATTTATGGCTTCCGTATTTCCGTTCTATTTGGTTTTATTCTGACCATTGTATCGAGCGTGATTGGTGTCGTGGTTGGCGCAACACAAGGCTACTACGGTGGCTGGGTTGATCTATTCGGACAACGCTTCATTGAAGTCTGGTCTGGTATGCCGACCCTGTTCTTGCTGATTATTTTGTCGAGTTTTATTGAGCCGAATTTCTGGTGGTTGCTCGGGATTATGGTGCTGTTTAGTTGGATGAGTTTAGTCGGCATCGTGCGAGCGGAATTTTTACGCTGCCGAAACTTCGATTATGTGCGAGCCGCGCAAGCCATGGGTGTTGATGACAAACGTATTATGCTTCGTCACATGTTACCTAACGCGATGGTTGCATCGTTAACCATGATGCCGTTTATTCTTTCAGGCTCGGTGACCACACTGACTTCGTTAGACTTCTTGGGCTTTGGTCTTCCTGCGGGTTCGCCTTCGTTAGGCGAGTTGTTGGCGCAAGGTAAAGCTAACTTACAAGCGCCTTGGCTTGGCATTTCTGCCTTCGTCGTGCTTTCACTGATGCTTACGTTACTGGTCTTCGTTGGTGAAGCGGTACGTGATGCCTTCGACCCACACCAACAGAAGTAAGGATAGGTTATGACTTCAAATACAGCTCCTGCTTCAGGGTCAACAGCAGAGGCTGCTAATGCCTCTCCAGTTCTGACCATTGATAAATTGTCTGTCGGTTTCGGGCGTAAAGACTCGATAGAGCAAGTGACTCATGATGTCTCGTTGGAGATATACAAAGGTGAGACACTTGCTCTGGTAGGAGAGAGTGGTTCAGGCAAATCGGTTACCGCTAATTCAGTATTGAAACTGCTGCCTAAAGGCTCGTCACATTACTTAAACGGTAAGATTAACTTCTCTGGCACCGATATTCTGAGTTGTTCTGAAAGACAGCTACGTGGGATTCGTGGTGGTCGTATTGGAATGATCTTCCAAGAGCCTATGGTTTCCCTAAATCCGCTTCATCGAATTGGAAAACAGCTTGTTGAAACCCTCGCGATTCACCGAGGTATGCGAACCAACAAAGCGCAAGCCTTAGCGATAGAGTGGCTATCCAAGGTGGGGATTCGTTACCCAGAACAAAAGATATCAGCCTATCCGCACGAGCTATCTGGTGGAGAACGCCAACGCGTGATGATCGCAATGGCATTGATCAACGAACCTGAGCTGCTTATCGCTGATGAACCGACAACCGCATTGGATGTATCGGTACAAGCGCAGATTTTGGATTTGTTGAAAGACCTGCAACAAGAGCTCGGTATGGCGATGCTTTTTATCACTCATGACTTAAGTATCGTCCGTAAGATTGCCGACAGAGTAGCGGTAATGAAAGATGGTCGCTTGGTTGAAAGTAACGACTGTCATACCCTGTTTAACGCGCCTGCTCACCCTTACACTCAAAAACTTATTAACTCTGATCCGAAAGGTTTGCCCGTTCCTGTGTCACCCGAAAGCAAACCGCTACTCGATGTAAATCAACTTCGTGTTTGGTTCCCGATCACGGGCGGTTTATTCAAGCGCACCATTTCTCATGTTAAAGCCGTCACCGACATGGAGTTCACTTTGAAGAAAGGGCACTCAATCGGTTTGGTTGGCGAAAGTGGTTCTGGTAAATCGACGACCGGTATGGCGATACTTAAGCTGGTAGATAGTGAAGGGTCAATCACCTACTCGAGTGAACAGCTTCAAGGTTTAGATCGAAAACAGATGCTTCCGTTTAGAAGCCGCATGCAAGTGGTCTTCCAAGACCCGTTTTCTGCGCTAAACCCGAGAATGTCGGTCGCGCAAGTGATTGGCGAAGGCTTGTTAGTGCATCAACAATTGGATGAGCATGAGCTCGACCAACGCATCTGTGACGTAATGAAAGAGGTTGACCTCGATCCTGAAACGCGTCACCGTTACCCAAATGAGTTTTCTGGCGGTCAAAGGCAGCGTATTGCGATTGCTCGTGCTTTGATTTTAAAGCCAGAGTTTATCCTGCTCGATGAACCAACATCGTCATTGGACAGAACCGTTCAAGCTCAAGTATTGGATTTGCTGAAGTCACTTCAAGAAAAGTATGGCCTGACCTATTTGTTTATCAGTCATGATCTGAATGTCGTGAAATCCTTGTGTCATTACACCATCGTCATGAAAGCTGGCGAGGTAATAGAGAAGGGCGACACTGAGACTTTGTTTGGTAATCCGCAGCATGAATATACTAAGCAGTTGGTGAGTCTTTCGAATGTTGGTGGTGTTTTATAACGCAGAGGGTTTGTTTAAAACAAATGGGCTCTGGTTGAATTCAACATGGTCATTTCGTTGTTTTAAGATTACACTGCGCCCAATATTTCAGAAGTACATATTTAGGTAGAGGTCACCATGGACCAAGAACATTACGAAGACGCTGATTACGAAGGCCAAGAGCTGGGCGAAGAAGGCGAAGAGATTGAAATTGAAGCAATTGGTATTGATGTTTCATCACAGCCAATCGAGCTCTACAAAGTGTTTAAAATTGCTAACCTAGTGAGTGGTGGCGGTGAAGCTAAGCACATCATCTCTGAAGGCTACGTAGCGGTAAATGGTGAGCTAGAAACCCGTAAGCGTCGTAAAATGTACGATGGCGACTTCTTTGAATTCAACCAAGAATACTATGTAGTGGTGTGTGATCAGCCAGTACAAGAAGAATCAGAAAAGCCGAAAAAGAAAGAAACGCCTAAAAAAGAGAACAAGGCGAAGAAAGGTCAGTCTAAAAAGGATTCTAAGAAGAAGGAATCTAAGAAAAGCAAAGCAGAAATGCTAAGCGCAAAGGCTGAACCAAAGAAAGAGAAAAAAGAGAAGAAACCGAAAAAGAAAGCGGATACGCCAAAGCCAACACGTGATGACAAAAGCGGCCGTAATTCGATTGAGTTCTTTTAAACTACAGTTCTAAACGACTGCTCTAAACTGCTTTTCTAAAACGAATCTTTTAAAACTATTCGTTTGAACATCAAGCAACGTTAGACCTAGGTTTTACGTTACGCAGATATCAAAAGGCTCACTATTTAGTGAGCCTTTTTTGTATTTGTTTGCTAGCACAGCTAACGGCCAATAACGCTTATTCTCAGTGTCTTGTGTGAGAAGAAGTTAGCTCTGATGCACGTAACTGAGCAACGGCTTTCGCTAGTTCTAGCTGAGCTTGTGCAAAGTTAATGTCTATGTTGCCCTTGTTGATGTTCTCTAGAGCGGCATATTTCGCTTCTTCTGCGCGAGCGCGGTCAATGTCTTTACCATGCAAGGCCGTGTCGGCTAATAACGTAACCACATCCGGCTGAACTTCCAGCATCCCACCAGAGACATACAGCACTTGGCCTTCTGATTTAGGGTCTGTAACAAACACGGTTACGCCCGGTTTGATCTTACTGAGAAGCGGGGAGTGACCGGGGCGGATCCCCAGTTCACCGTCAGCGCCAGAAACGGCTAGGGCATACGCTGGACCTGAAAACAGCGTACCTTCCGCACTTACAATATTAAGTTGAAATGTATTATCTGTAATTCCGATAGCCATGGTGCACCTGCCTCTTAGAGTGATTTTGCTTTGTTAAGCACTTCGTCGATAGAGCCACAGTACAAGAACGCTTGCTCTGGGATATCGTCATATTCACCGCTTAACAGACCTTTAAAGCCTCTTAGTGTTTCGCTTAGCGGTACAAAGACACCTTTCTGACCGGTAAACACTTCGGCTACGTGGTAAGGCTGCGTTAAGAAACGTTCAATCTTACGAGCGCGAGATACGGTCTGTTTGTCTTCAGTAGACAGCTCATCCATACCAAGAATCGCGATGATGTCTTTTAGCTCTTTGTAGCGTTGCAGCGTTGTTTGTACTTTTTGTGCAATGTCGTAGTGCTCTTGGCCTACGATCAGCGGATCTAACTGACGTGACGTTGAATCTAACGGGTCAATCGCAGGGTATAGACCCAGTGCCGCGATGTTACGAGACAGTACAACGGTCGCATCTAAGTGAGCAAAGGTTGTTGCTGGCGATGGGTCAGTCAAGTCATCCGCAGGTACGTATACTGCTTGGATAGAGGTGATAGAGCCTTGTTTTGTTGACGTGATACGCTCTTGAAGTACGCCCATCTCTTCAGCCAGTGTTGGTTGGTAACCTACTGCTGAAGGCATACGACCTAGCAGAGCTGATACTTCTGTTCCCGCAAGCGTGTAACGGTAAATGTTATCAATGAACAACAGTACGTCACGACCTTCATCACGGAAGCGCTCAGCCATAGTTAGGCCTGTAAGTGCTACACGTAGACGGTTTCCCGGTGGCTCGTTCATTTGACCGTAAACCATGGCTACTTTGTCTAGTACACCTGCTTCTTTCATCTCGTAGTAGAAGTCGTTACCTTCACGAGTACGCTCACCTACACCGGTAAACACAGAAAGACCTGAGTGGGCTTTGGCGATGTTGTTGATAAGCTCCATCATGTTGACGGTTTTACCTACACCAGCACCACCGAACAGACCAATTTTACCACCCTTAGCGAATGGACAGATAAGGTCGATAACCTTAACGCCTGTTTCTAGAAGCTCAGTGCTGTTTGCTTGTTCTTCATAAGAAGGGGCTTCACGGTGAATCTCGTAGTTTTCTTTCTGACCGATTTCACCACACTCATCGATAGGTTGACCAAGCACGTTCATGATACGGCCTAGCGTTTCTTCGCCGACAGGAACCGTGATTGGAGAGCCTGTGTTTTCAACCGTTAGGCCACGACGTAAGCCATCTGACGTACCCATTGCAATACAACGAACGATATTGCTACCCAGTTGTTGTTGTACTTCCAATACTAACGAGCTTGCTTCGTCGCTAGTCACTTTCAATGCATCATAAACGCGTGGGCTGTTGCCGCCGCTGAACTCGACGTCAACCACCGCGCCGATTACTTTAACTATTTTTCCAACACTCATTCTTAAATCCTCAAATTCTGTTCTTGACCCAGTCTTTTCTACCCCTAGACAGCTTGGGCACCTGAGACTATTTCACTCAGCTCTTGGGTAATGGCAGCCTGACGCGCCTTGTTGTAGACCAACTGCAAGTCATCAATGAGTTGGCCTGCGTTATCAGTCGCCGCTTTCATAGCGACCATTCGGGCTGCTTGCTCACAGGCAATGCTCTCAACAATGCCTTGATACACTTGCGATTCGATGTATCGATGTAACAGTTCTGAGAGTATGTCTTTGGGTGCTTGCTCATAGATGTAGTCCCAACGACGCGCTTTTTTAGGCTCACCACCTTCCTCAGAATCCGAAGGGTGGGGGAGCAACTGCAAGGTCGTTGGCGCTTGAACCATGGTGTTGACGAACTGGTTGTAAACGAGATACAAGCTATCGATTTTACCTTCGTCGTAATGCCCGAGCATCGCATTCACCGTACCTAAGATGTCTTCTAACTTAGGTGTATCGCCAAGACCTGACGTTTGTGCAATAACGTTGCCGCCGCGTTGGAAGAACGAGATAGCCTTAGATCCCACTAAGGTTGTTTCTACCTCGACTCCCTTGGTGCGCCATTGCTCCATTTCTTCTAACACTTTCTTGAACAAGTTTGAGTTCAAGCCACCACACAAGCCGCGATCGGACGAGATAATGATGTAAGCGACACGCTTAGGTTCACGCTGTTGCAGGTAAGGGTGCTGGTACTCCAGGGAACCCGATGCAACATGAGAGATAACTTTTCGCATGTTCTCGGCGTAGGGGCGAGTTAGCGTCATGTTGTCTTGAACCTTGCGCATCTTACTTGCTGCAACCATTTCCATTGCGCTAGTGATTTTCTGAGTGTTACTAACACTGGCTATCTTGGTGCGAATTTCTTTAGTACTTGCCATAATCTGCTCCTATTTGTTTTGATTTCCAGCTAACAAACCGGAGCACTTACCAAGCTTTCATCCCAACAAAACCTTCTAGGATCTCTTTAAGAGCACCGTCGATTTCGTCATTGTAATCGCCTGTCGCGTTGATTTTTTCGAACAACGCAGGGTTCTGACCTTTGGCATAAGCAATCAGCTCTTCTTCAAAACGGGCAATGTTGTTTAGCTCAACACCGGCCAAGTAGCCTTTCTCTGCTGCGTAGATAACCGTTGCTTGCTCAGCGACTGACATTGGAGAGTATTGTTTTTGCTTCATTAATTCGGTAACACGCTCACCATGGTCTAGCTGTTTGCGCGTCATCTCATCTAAGTCAGAAGAGAATTGAGCAAAGGCCGCCAGCTCGCGATATTGAGCTAATGAAGTACGGATACCACCAGACAGTTTCTTGATGATCTTGCATTGCGCCGCACCACCCACACGAGATACCGAGATACCTGGGTCTACTGCAGGACGTAAGCCTGAGTTAAACAGTTGGGTTTGAAGGAAAACCTGACCATCAGTGATTGAGATTACGTTGGTTGGTACAAACGCTGATACATCACCCGCCTGAGTTTCAATAATAGGAAGCGCCGTTAATGAGCCTGTTTGGCCTTTCACTTCACCGTTAGTGAACTTCTCTACATACTCTGCATTCACTCGTGCTGCACGTTCTAGTAGGCGTGAGTGAAGGTAGAATACGTCGCCAGGGAAGGCTTCACGACCCGGTGGGCGTTTCAATAGCAATGAGATTTGACGGTAAGCAACGGCTTGTTTTGATAGGTCATCATAGATGATCAGCGCATCTTCACCGCGGTCACGGAAGTATTCACCCATGGTGCAACCCGCATAAGGGGCTAGGTATTGAAGCGCTGCAGACTCTGATGCTGATGCCACGACTACGATGGTGTTTTTTAGCGCATCGTGGTCTTCGAGTTTACGAACCACATTAGCGATAGTGGAGGCTTTTTGGCCAATCGCTACATACACACATTTGATGCCAGAATCTTTCTGATTGATGATCGCATCGATAGCTAACGCTGTTTTACCCGTCTGACGGTCACCGATGATAAGTTCACGTTGACCACGACCGATTGGCACCATGGTATCAACCGCTTTATAGCCAGTTTGAATTGGCTGATCAACAGACTTACGTTCGATTACACCGGGTGCAATCACTTCTACAGGGTCGAGTCGGTCACAACTTACTGGGCCTTTGCCATCGATTGGCTCGCCTAATGTGTTCACAACACGGCCAAGAAGACCGTTACCGACGGGGACTTCCAAGATACGACCTGTACCTTTCACTTTCATACCTTCAGATAGGTCAGTGTAGGGGCCCATAACCACCGCACCTACTGAGTGCGTATCGAGGTTAAGTGCGAGTGCGTATTTGCCACCTGGTAGCTCAATCATCTCGCCTTGCATAACATCAGCAAGGCCATTGATTGTGATGATGCCATCACGAACCGATACGATAGTGCCTTCATTGCGAGCCTCGGTGCTCACATTAAATTTCGAGATGCGTTCTTTGATTAGATCGCTGATTTCATTTGAATTTAATTGCATAATTGTTACCTATCTCGCGTGAAGTTGATGAGCCAATCGGTCAATTGATGTGTTTAAAGAACCATCGATAACGGTTTCACCCGCCTTGATGACCATTCCACCTACTAACGTGTCATCAATAACCTGCTTCATTTCAACCTGACGCTCTAATTTCTTCTCAAGTGCAGCTGTTAGTGACGTAACTTGATCTTGTGTCAGCATTTCTGAACTGGTGACAGTGACAGGCACTACACGTTCATGTTCGTCCTTTAGCTCGCAGTACAATTCAAACAGGTCTCTTACAACAGAAAGGCGGCCGTTCTCGGCCAAGACTCGAATAAGATTAATGACGTGGTCATCAACGAGTCCTTGGCAAATATGAATGATGAGGTTTGCCAGCTCTTCTGTTTGGTGTGTAGAAGCACCTTCTGCTGAAGAAATCTGACTAGCGATCGTTTCTTCTTCCGCGACAGCCACAAGAATGGACAGCATTGAGTGCCACTCTTGTAACTGGTTTTCACCTAAAGCAAATTCAAACGATGCTTTGGCGTAGGGATGAGCAATATTGGTGTAATCTGACATATTGCCTCTCCTTAGAGTTCGCTAATCATTTGGTCAACTAGCGCTCGGTTCGTTGCGGAATCTAGGTTTTTGCTAATCAGTTTCTGTGCACTTTGAATTACTGCGTCTGCCATATCTGCCTGAAGTTCACGGCGTATCTTTTGGCGTTCGCCTTCTAGCTCAGCTCTACCTTGTTCTAAGATGCGTGCCTTTTCTTGCTCGGCTTCTTGTTGCGCTAAGCTGATGATTTCATTGCGGCGTTTTCGGCCCTGTTCAACCAGTTCAGTCACATCTTTTCTTGCATCTTCGATGAGTTGCGCGCCATTTGATTTTGCTAGTTCTAGCTCTTTCGCAGCGTTCTCTGAGTGGCGTAAACCATCAGCGATTTCTTTTTGGCGCTCGTCTAACATCGCGGTGAGAGGGGGCCATACATATTTCATGCAGAGCCAAACAAAAATCACGAATGAGATTGCTTGTCCAAACATGCTTGCATTTAAGTTCATACCTTCCTCACTAAATCTTGATTATTTACAAATCGATCTTTCAAAGCGGTTTGATTAAGCCACGGCGAAGATGATGTATAGACCGATACCAACACCGATCATCGGTACTGCATCCACAAGACCCATCATGATGAAGAATTGAGTACGAAGCATTGGAGTAAGGTCTGGTTGACGCGCAACACCTTCAAGGTATTTACCTGCTAAGTTACCAATACCAGATGCTGCACCTGCTGCACCTAAACCGATCAGTAATGCACCTGCTACATATAAAACTGCGCTTACGATATCCATTTGTATCTCCGATAAATAATTTGTTAGTTAAATTTTTTAGTTATTAATTAGTGGTGTTCTTCTGTTGCCATACCTAAATAAACAACGGTCAGTACCATAAATATAAATGCTTGCAAGAATACGATTAATATGTGGAATAGTGCCCAAGGAACACTCAGTGCCCATTGCATCCACCATGGCATTAATGCGATCAGAATAAATATCATCTCACCTGCATACATGTTTCCAAATAATCGTAAGCCTAGTGATATAGGTTTTGAAATTAATGTTATTAATTCAAGAACTAAGTTAACAGGGTATAAAAGAGGGTTATCAAATGGCTGCGTAGTAAGCTCTTTGATAAAGCCTTTCAATCCTTTATTTTTAAATGTATAAGTCAACAGTAAGATAAATACACCGAGTGCCATCGACATTGGTATATTTACGTCCGCCGTTGGTAGATCTCTAAAGTGTTCTAGACCCATTGCACGACTTAATGCTGGTATGAAATCTATTGGTAATAAATCGACCGCGTTCATTAACAACACCCAAACAAAAGTGGTTAATGCCAGTGGCCCTATTAATTTATCCTCCGCTTGAAAAATCTCTTTTACTAGGTTGTTTACAAAATCAAATATCAGTTCGATAAAACATTGAAATCGACCTGGAACACCGCTGGTGCCTTTGGTCACTACGTATCGAAACGCTCCAATAAACAGTAAACCCGTAATCCAAGATACCAACATCGAGTCGATGTTGAACGCCCAGAAACCATCACCTGTAGTTAAGAAGGTTAAGTGATGCTCTATGTATTCGTGAGCGGTAGTTACTTGATCCATACTACACGTACTCCGATCTTGTAGAGGCAGTAATAAATGGTGTTAAGAAGTACCCAACCATAGTGAGAATATATGCGTACAATATTACTGGGTTATCCAATTTGAAAAACTGGAACGCCAAGATAAACATTAAGAACGTATAAGTTATTTTCACGACACGACTCATTTGCATTAAGTCACGTAAACTATAATTAGGATTCTTGTGCACCTTTAGGCTTGCATATATAAAACCAAACAGCGGAGGTAGCATCGCAATAACGATACCCAAAGCCGACGATTCCATATCTACTTTATTACCAAAAAACACTTCATATAAAACTACACCGACGGCTAATACTACTTGGCAGAGAACAACTCTTTTAGCAGCAACAAGAATGTCACCACTTATCCCATTAAGCCTCATAATAAAACCTTATATTTAACAGTGTAAGCTCATATAAAACACAGTTTGAATATGTCTTGCTACTCGCATTTACTTGTTAATAAAACTTTGCTTGTTAACAAAGAGATAATCTTGCTGGTTTTATATCTCCTGACGAAATAGAACGATATAAACTAATTCGCTCTCGTTTCGACAAAATATAAACTACGCCTAAAATTATGTGATCAAAACGACAAATATCGACATCAATAATTCCATTTTTGAAATGGGTGTTTTCCATTTATGAAAGTAATAATTCTGTCACTATAATCATGAATATTTCAGATGATTTACTGATAACTTGAAGTATTGATAACTGCTCGAATAAATCAGGGTCAAGCCAAGTGTGTTGACGGCAATCAATTTATATTTTTCAGGCACTTAAATTAACTTTTCATCAGAGTTAGAGTCGGACTCTAGATGTGTTAATTCATCACTATTTGGTTATTTATAGCGAGCAGCGTGCGTTTATTAACGCGGGAATATATATTTTTTATCTATTACTCATGAAGCGTGGAAAAACTGTGTCACATCAATGGTTATCCGCATTTTTGTTACTCATCGAGGTATTTATGGCCGGTTATATTGGAAGGTGAGAAGAAGAATTGAGAGTGTTAAAGCCGTTTTTATGAAGTTCAAACTCCACTTAAGAGCTTGTTGATAGTGGTTGATGCGGCCAGATAAAGCGTATTTTAAAGCAACAAATGGCAGTGCAGCACTGCCATTTGCTAAACCTTGTTTATGAAGCTTCATAGCTCAGATATTGAATACACAAGTCATGAAAAGCTTGCGCTTGGGGTGAGATAGTACGGTCAGACAGTCGGAATATTCCAATTTGTCTCTGTAACGGCGGGTCGATCAAAGGAATCCACACTAAACGCGTTTCATTGGTTGGAAAAGCAAGCTTAGGCAGCGTGGTTACCCCAATGCCTAATTCCAATACAGAAAACAGAGAAGTAATGTTTTCTACGGAATATAGGGCTTGTTCGCTGAGCATACGTGCAGGTGTTGGATCGAGTAGGGTGCAAGTACCGTTACGAATGAAGGGCTGTTTTAACAGAGTTTGCCATTCGATCCCTTCAGGTTGAGCGGCGATAGGGTTGTCCTTTAAGCAGACCACACCGATAGGATCGGAAAGAAGTGGGGTGAAGTCGATACTCTCTTCTTCTAAATGGGAGGTGTTGCCTAGGGCGACATCTACTTCTCCAGAGAGTAATCGTGCTTCTACCCCTGCCGCATTATCATCAATCAAACTCACTTCTACATTCGGGTACTGCTCACAAAATGCCCCTAAAACACTAGGGATGAGTTTTGCGGCCACCGAAGGCACGCTCGCTATTCGAACTCTTCCTTGTTGTCCTGCTGCCGCTGCGCGTAAGTCATTGTCTAATGCTTTGTAAACGTTCAGAAATTGAATGATCTTGGGCAAACATATTTCTCCAAAAGGCGTCAGTGTCGATTTGTTGCCTGTTTCAAACAGAGGTTGGCCGAGTATTTTTTCCAACTCTTTTATCGAAGTCGAAAGTGCCGCTTGCGATCGATTTGCACGGTGAGATGCCGCTCTAAATCCACCTTCTTCGACCACCAAAACGAAATGTTTTAACTGTTGTAGCTTAATACTCATGACTCCGATCCTTCTCTAGCCCTTGCTATACCTTACTTTTTGCAAGGTGATAGATTTTATTTATCAAATGCACAAAATTTACCGTTAGATTTATCAGGCGTCAAGGCGCAGTATTTAACCATCTTGAAACATAGTTGTTACAAAGTTGGATGAAATCGTGAACGCACAAACTAAAAAACACCCAGTAAAAACCTCTCTTTTTGCTTCAAAAGCACCACTAGAGTGGGCAATCGTTAATAACGGCACTCTATACACTGCGCAGATTCCAATCGATGAAACGGGCGCAGTAGTAGAAGGCGGTATTGAAGCGCAAACGCGTCAGACTTTTAACAACCTTGTTCATACCTTGGAGTGTGCAGGCGAATCGATGGATTCTGTGCTGCAGGTTCTGATTTACGTGACTGACCGTGAATACCTGAAAACGGTAAACAGCGTATACGGAGAATACTTCAACGCACCTTATCCAAATCGTGCAGCAGTCGTTGTTGCAGGGCTAGCTAGAGAAGAGATGTTGGTTGAGTTCGTGGTTTATGCATCGGCGTCTCAACCTGAATAAATGGACTGTGAACTGAGGCAATTTGCCAATCAAAGCTGTTTGTCTACGCAGATCTTTACTAATACAAGCGAATAGTTTTACGTCTAGATACAAAATTAATACTTATTCTCTATATGAATTAACAATTTATTAATTAATCCGATGGTTGCCAGACTCAACCGCAACCTAACGTTACAAGGACAGAATGATGACTCACTTACAGAATGTTCAAGCAGAAAACGCACTTTACATTGGCGGCGAATGGCAAGCGGGTGTAAGCACCGTAGCGAACATTAACCCATCAGATATTTCTGAAAATATTGGCAACTTTGCACAAGCAAGTGCTGAACAAGTTCAACAAGCGATTTCAGCGGCGAAACACGCTCAACCAGAGTGGGAAAAAACGCCGATTGAACGCAAGCAAGCGGTGCTTCAAGCGATTGGTGATGAGCTGATTGCCCGTTGTGATGAGCTGGGCACTTTGCTATCTCGTGAAGAAGGTAAGCCTTTTGCTGAAGGTCGCGGTGAGATTTACCGTGCAGGTCAGTTCTTCCAATACTTTGCGGCTGAAGTGCTTCGCCAAATTGGTGACAACGCAGATTCTGTACGCCCGGGTGTTTCTGTTGAAGTGACTCGCGAAGCGGTGGGCGTTATCGGCATTATCTCTCCTTGGAACTTCCCGACAGCAACAGCAGCTTGGAAAATTGCTCCAGCATTGGCTTTCGGTAACAGCGTTATTTGGAAACCAGCAAACCTAACACCAGCAAGTGCGGTCGCGCTTACAGAGATCATCCACCGCCAAGGTATCCCTGCAGGTACGTTTAACCTTGTACTGGGTAGCGGTTCAACAGTAGGTGATGCACTGATCAACTCTAAAGAAGTGAACGGTGTGAGCTTTACCGGTTCTGTTGATACGGGTCGTAAAGTGGCAGCGGCTACAGCGCCAAACTTCGTTCGATGCCAACTAGAAATGGGCAGTAAGAACGCACTTGTTATTGCTGACGATGCTGATATCCAAACTGCGGTTGATGCAACGATTGCAGGTTCTTTCTCTGGCGCAGGCCAAAAATGTACCGCGTCTTCTCGCCTTGTGGTTATGGATAGCATTCACGACCAATACGTTGAAGCACTGATTAAACGTATGAGCGAGCTGAAAGTGGGTCACGCACTGGAAGAGGGTGTGTTCATGGGCCCTGTCGTTGATGGCAACCAACTTGAAGCAAACCTAGGTTGGGTTGAGAAAGCACGTCAAAGCGGCGGTGAGCTGGCATTTGGTGGCGAACGCTTGAGTATGAAGCACGAAGGTTTCTACATGTCTCCAACGCTGTTCTTGAACACTAAGAACGATTGGGAAGTGAACCAAGAAGAAGTGTTCGCACCAATGGCAAGTGTGATTCGTGTCGCTGACCTAGAAGAAGCGATTGCGACAACCAACGACACTCGCTTCGGTCTAACAGGCGGCATCATTACTCAGAGCCTACGTACTAGCGCAATGTTCAAGCAACAAGCGCAGACCGGTTGTGTGATGGTCAACCTACCAACAGCAGGCACGGATTACCACGTACCGTTTGGTGGTCGTAAAGAGTCTAGCTTCGGTCCTCGTGAGCAAGGTCAATACGCGAAAGAGTTCTACACAGTGGTTAAGACGGCTTACCAACGTCCTTACTAATCCACTTTCTAAATAAGAATTGGATAGCTGAATTAACTTCCTAGCTATCCAGCTATCGAATTGGCCTGATTCACAGAGTCAGGCCAACATTCAAACCAAAGCAGCAAACGAACTTAGACAAGTGATTTAACCCATTTTTGAAAACATGTTATTTGAGCGTGTTTTCAAAACCGAGCTAGAACACTGAGCTTTCAATAGGAGTGGTTATGTACCAGCAACGGATTGTTATAGATGGATTGCAATACTGCAATTGGAACAGAGAATATTTCCAAACACTAAAGGCGAGCGGCATTACAGCAGTTCACGCTACCGCGGTTTACCACGAGACGGCTCGTGAAACCTTATCTCGCTTTGCAGAATGGAATTTAAGATTCGAGCAGAACGCAGACCTTATCATGCCGATTCACTCAATGGCTGATGTCGAGACTGCAAAAGCGACTGGCAAAGTCGGCATTTTCCTTGGTGCTCAAAACTGTTCTCCAATCGACGATGAGATCGGTCTTATCGAAGTGATGCGTAAGCAAGGTCTTTTGATCATGCAACTGACGTACAACAACCAGAGCTTATTGGCGACGGGTTGCTACGAGAAGAACGACACAGGTATTACTCGCTTTGGTAAACAAGCCATCGAAGAGATGAACCGAGTGGGCATGATCATAGATATGTCTCACAGTGCAGAGCGCTCAACACTTGAAGCTATCGACTTGTCTTCTCGTCCTATTTGTATCAGCCATGCGAACCCGACGTTTGCTCATGATGCACTACGAAATAAATCAAACGATGTAATTAAAGCTCTAACCGCACGCGGCGGCTTAATCGGATTCAGCTTGTACCCATTCCACCTACCAAACGGCAGCCAATGTACCTTGGAAGATTTCTGCCAGATGGTTGCGACTACGGCTGACATGGTCGGCGTAGAGCACCTCGGTATTGGCAGTGACCTATGCTTAAACCAACCTCAAGCCGTTCTTGAATGGATGAGAAATGGTCGTTGGTCGAAGGCAATGGACTACGGTGAAGGCTCTGCAAACAACTCAGGTTGGCCAGATGCGTTGCCTTGGTTCTGTGGTAGTGCGGGTATGGAAAACATATATAACGGATTGATGCGTCATGGTTTCAGCGAGTCTGAAGCTGGGCAAGTCTTGGGAGAAAACTGGTTTAACTTCTTGAAAGATGGCCTAGAGCCTCAAACCAAGGGTTAACGGTTTCTCGCGAGCCATCATCGAATTAGCAGCCTTCTAACAAACGTTCAATAAGCAAGTGCTGCTTAAACCAATTTCACTATTCAAAAGGAACAACGGTCTATTTCGCAACGCGGTAACCCAAACATGGATTAGCCTGCCCAACACAAAAAACAATAGGGCAGGTGTTAAATACACCCTTGTAGTCATCATTCAAATGACAGCTGCAAAGAAACCTCTGGAGTCAGAGTATGTCTGATTTAACCAATAGCGTGAAATCTTCAAGCTTAAATGCGGGTCAAGCACACACAACAATTAATGCAAAAAGCAACACAAACGAGTCTGAGTCTACGTCAGACAAATTAGGCCTATCCAACCCAGCACTTTGGTACAGCGGCGGTTTTATCGCTCTGTTCGTGGCACTTGCTCTATTTGATGGCGAGCTGTTATCAAGCCTAGTAAATACGGGCTTTGCATGGTCTGTAAAAGTATTCGGTCCTTACTGGCAAATGCTTCTTCTTCTGACTTTTCTTATTGGTCTTGGCCTGGCGGCAGGACGAACAGGCAAGGTTATCCTAGGCGGCATCGCTAAACCTGAAATGGACGGCTTCCGTTGGATGGCGATCATCTTCTGTACGCTACTGGCAGGTGGCGGTGTATTTTGGGCAGCAGCAGAGCCTATCGCTCACTACGTTAGCCCACCACCATTGTACGGCGCACAAGAAAACGCACAGCAAGGCGCGGTGAATGCTTTATCGCAATCCTTCATGCACTGGGGTTTTCTAGCATGGGCCATTGTCGGTAGCTTAACGTCTATTGTGGTGATGCACCTTCACTACGACAAAGGCTTACCGCTTAAACCTCGTATTTTGCTTTACCCAGTTTTAGGCGAGCGAGCATTGAAAGGTCACACCGGCGCATTGATTGATGCATGTTGTATTGTCGCAGTAGCGGCGGGCACCATTGGTCCTATCGGCTTCTTAGGCTTGCAAGTGAGCTACGCACTGAACGCACTGTTTGATATTCCTGATGGCTTCACGACGCAGCTTATCATCATCCTGTTCGCTATCATTCTATACACATTGTCGGCATTAAGTGGTCTTAACCGCGGAATGCAAATGCTAAGCCGTTACAACGTAATTTTAGCAATGTCATTGATGGTCTACATTCTGATCTTCGGCCCAACAAACTTCATTTTCAATGGCTACATCCAAGGTGTAGGCAGCATGATAGACAACTTCATCCCAATGGCAACATACCGTGGTGACGAAGGTTGGTTGAGCTGGTGGACAGTATTCTTCTGGGGTTGGTTCTTAGGTTACGGCCCAATGATGGCAATCTTCATCGCACGTATTTCACGCGGTCGTAGTATTCGCCAATTGGTATCAACCATCAGTCTTATTGCACCGTTCGTAACATGTTTCTGGTTCACCATTGTTGGCGGTTCTGGCCTTGCGTTTGAAATTGCAGACCCAGGCAGCGTAAGTAAAGCGTTCGAAGGCTTTAATTTACCTGGCGCGCTACTGGCAGTAACTCAGCAACTACCAATGCCAATGCTTATCTCTATTCTGTTCTTGATCTTGACGACGATCTTCATCGTAACGACAGGTGACTCAATGACTTACACCATCAGTGTGGTAGTCAGCGGTGAGACAGAGCCTAACGCAATTATTCGTACTTTCTGGGGTGTGATGATGGGGGTAACAGCATTGATTCTGATTTCCCTAGGTTCCGGCGGTATTTCAGCGCTGCAATCATTCATAGTTATCACAGCGGTACCGGTGTCCTTAATCTTGTTGCCATCACTTTGGAATGCGCCTCAAATCGCAATCAAGATGGCAAAAGAGCAAGGCTTATAAAACATCAATGCCGGTATAAAGAAGAAAATGTAGAGATAAAGCTCTCTAAAAACTGAAGATAAACAAGGTGTGAGCCTTTGAAAGAAGGCTGATACAAGATTCCGGAAGGAATATAAAAACCGTACTGGTGAAGATACACCGGGCGGCACGTATTTAGGTCAATCGATCTAGTCAGGACAAATAATAAGTGGCGAGTTCGCTTGCCTCGATAATATCAATAACGATTAAAAACGTGAAAGCTAACCAACATACTGTCGCTATATATGCTTCAAAAGACAGCAACGATCGGTTCTGAATGGCTAGCAAAATCCAATAACTATAAGGTGGTGAGCAAAATGGATGCACATCGTTCTACCTACACTGAATCAGCACTACGTGACGCAACGGTCGTCATGGCACCGGAAAGACTGGGTGCTATGCACCAAACACGCATCAGCTTCGTAAGAACTCTGATTCGTAAAATGGCGCAACAGCAATGGAAAGTGACTAAGCATGAGTGGCAACTAGACGCTCGAGGTTTTGGTCATGTTATCTATAAGCTAGAGACGCCAAATCATGTTTATCATTTGGTTGTTTTCTGCGATGAGATTGCAGACGACGAACGAAATGACCGTGTAATTGCTGAAAAGTGGGACGTAACGTTTGCTCTGGTTCTTGGTGATGTTGATGTCACCCTACTTGAGAGACTTCGTGCGAATGTACCGCTACAAGAAGCAGGCCGTAACCCTAACAATGTGCTTGTTTTAGCGCGTGCCAACAAAAGTGTACGAGTGTTTGAACATATTGTTAGTCACTTGGCTAAAGGTGTTCAACCAACGCCAAAAGAGCTAGCGGAAGTTGGCTACATCCTACGAACCACAGCGGTTTATGGTAATGGTAAGTTTGGTATTGCTGACTTTAAAATCTTGGAAAAGAATCCAGATTTTAATCAATCGTTCAGTGCTCAAATGTGTGCTGTTTATATGCTGCGTGAGTTCAGCCTAGATTGGGTTCATTACCTAGCGGAGCAACAAGGCGGTGAACAAGCGATTACCTTGCACAGAGGCTTACAACGCTACCTAGGTGTGGGTAATGCCACAGGTTTAGGTATGGCGCCATATCTGATTAACCACCCAAGTATTGTCGATCAATGGATGACAACCCGTGAGCATGCATTAGCTGACGTGTTAGCTAATCACACGGATACGGCATTGATTGAGCCCCTACGTACATTAGTTAAAAAAGCGATTTGTCATTTAGAACAAGTTGTTACCATCAATGAAAATCAGCAAGAGTTGAACAAAACCGCTGTTGATGAGTTGAAACACGCAGAACAGTCACTAGAAGCTTCTGTAAACCATTGCGATACATGGGCGCAGTTAGTTGAACAATCTAAGCACATGAGTATGGAAGCCCAAGAAATCCTTATCTCATGCTTGATGGAATTGTACCCAGAATTAGTGGACGCCCATCAAGAGCAAATGAATTGTAGCGAAACACTGTCGCTTCCTAGTGGCAAAAAGATCCAAGACCTATTGGTTGTGTTAGAAGAAAAGTACCGTTGGGCGATCACGACTGACTTTACGAAAGCAGAAAATAACTACTGGTTCTGGTATCGCTCTCAGGACAAAGAAGAGCCAAGGCTCGGTGTTCGAGGCGAGGAACTCGGCGAAGAGCGCGAACTGCCGTTGGATATCGGCCGTCAAGCTTACCGTCTGTACCATGCTTTATTGCAATTCGCGCCAGAGCTTTCATTGGCTGAATTCCTTGTTAAACAACCGCAGCATCGTGCCATTGCGCGCCGTGTGTGGACGTTAGGTAACAAGGCGATGGGCGACATTCAAATGAACGTGCTGCACCAAGACTCACCACCAATGCATTTGCTGCGTTGTAAGCTAGCGATGTTTGGAGCGACTAAGTTTGATCCTCGCTCAGACCGTTGGGTACGAGTGACGTTTTTCCAAGGTGCACCGTTGCTTGATGAAATTCATCAGGACGAATGGGTGTTCCCAATCTTACCAAGTGAAGCGGAGATCGCTGACTCAAATAAAGTTCCTACACATATCAACGCTCAACATGGAGGTAAATCGTTATGATCGTTTCTCACAATGAACTGGTAGCGGCCGTTAATAAAGCCTTTCTGGGTATGCGTCGTACATGTGGTGAAGCCGATGTGATAGCGAACATGGTGGCAGATTTACAAATGGTTGGCTTGGATGGTGTTCGTCATTTTAACAATGCGAGCAACTTTATGGGGCTAGAAGACGATTGCCCTGTAGACATCCAAGTGACAAGCGACAACACAGTTGAAGTGGACCTGCACAAGGCGAGCTTAGCGTGTCATCTTCCTGTGGTGATGGATTACGCCATTGAAAAAATGGTCGGTAAAAAGACGCTGAAAATCGAGCTAAACAACTGCCATAACCGTTGGTTAGCGTACAGTGAGCTTGTAAAACTGGCAGCGAAAGGCATCGCATGTACCGCACGTTGGGATAATGGCTCAAATCCTAAGAGCACCTTGTATGTGCTTAACCGTGGTTGCGTTGCACCAGAACTGTTTTTATCAGATTTGCCTCTGGCATCGGACGATCATATCCACAATATGACCATCGAGCTTTCCGTCCAGGATTTCGATATCGAACGTTTGTCAGATGGCTACCAAACACACATTGAATCGGAAGCGCTTTTTAAAACTCAAGAGAAGGCGTGGAACGAGGGCATTGAAGTTGACGATGGAGAGTGGGGCGCGTTGAAAGAAACGGCGACGGCTATCCTTGTTGAAAACAGCCAACGTTCAATTCAAGGTGCAGGTGAGCTCGAGGCTTCTTAGCTTTGTTTTATAGAGATATAAGTTACAGAAGCTCAGTTTATAGATCTTTGGCTTATAGAAACTAAACCTATAAAGCCTGAGCTTGTTCAACCTAAAAACCTCATTTACAACAGATAAAACCAAAGAGCTTAACGTATCCTCACCTCGTTAAGCTCTTTTTATTTGTGTCCCACTTTTGTTCTTCTTCTCAATAGATCACATCTTAAACTCTCTGTTTTGACACAAGTTGTTACGCGTATAAAGCTAATTTGGCGATTTAATGAAGTACCTTCACATTCAGGTTCAACAAACGGTTTCATTTACAAGCTAGTATGCGTATCTTGCTAACTACGGTGCCAAAGGGTGCCATTTTTATTCGTACCAATGACTTTAGAATCAGATAAAAAGGAATGAAGCGTGCAAGCTAACTTTATTGATGGAACCACCCTGTACCGTCAGCACTCTTTCGAGTTGCCACTTGATTATCAAGCCAAAGATGGACAACAGATCCAAGTCTTCGCACGTGAGCTGGTTGATCTCGCTAAAGATGAGCAAGAGCTGCCGTGGTTGATCTACTTTCAAGGCGGCCCAGGTTTTCCTTCTCCACGGGTGAGTGGTCAATCGGGTTGGCTAAAGCGTGCATTACAAAACTACCGTGTTCTGCTTCTAGACCAACGTGGTACTGGCAACAGCACGGTTATCAGCCATGAAACTTTGGCGCATTTGTCTCCAGAACAACAAGTCGAATACTTAACGCATTTCAGAGCGGATAACATCGTTCGTGACGCTGAAGCGATTCGTGAACAGTTTGGTATTAAGCAATGGTCGACGATTGGTCAAAGCTTTGGTGGCTTCTGTACACTGAGCTATTTGTCACTGTTCCCACAGAGCTTGCAGCGTTGTTATGTGACGGGCGGCATTCCTTCTATTGAACGAGAAGCTGACGATGTTTATCGTGCGACTTACAAGCGTGTAGAAGACAAAAACAGAGCTTTCTTTGCTCAGTTCCCACAAGCACAAGCTATGTGTCGCGAGATCTCTGATTACCTGCTCAACAACGATGTGAGACTGCCAAACGGTCAGGTGTTCACAGTTGAACAGTTCCAGCTAATAGGTATTAATCTTGGTGGCGGCGAAGCAAACCTTCCAATGTATTTCACACTGGAGAGTGCGTTTGTTGAAGTGAACGGTAACAGACAGCTGAGCTACAGCTTCCTAAATCAAATGCAGCAAGAGCAGGGTTACTTAACTAACCCAATTTACGCAATCTTGCATGAATCGATTTACTGTCAAGGTACAGCGTCTAACTGGTCTGCACATCGTGTTCGTGAGCAGTACCCACACTTCAACTACCAATCGGGCAGTGAGTTCTGGTTTACTGGTGAAATGGTGTACCCATGGATGTTCGACCAACTTGAAACGCTGAAGCCACTGCGTGAAGCCGCGAACATGTTGGCTGAAAAGTCGGACTGGGGCACTTTGTACAACGCAGAGCAGTTGAGCAAGAATACAGTGCCAATGGCGTGTGCCGTTTACGCCGATGACATGTACGTTGAGTTGGATTACAGCCGTGAAACATTGGCGAACATTCCTAACTCGAAAGCGTGGATCACCAATGAATATGAACACAATGGCTTGCGAGTAGACGGCGAAAGGATTGTCGATAAATTGATGACGATGGTTGAAGCGTTAGAAAATCTGCCAAAGTAATCAAGCTATTTGCACTAGAAACAAGATGCGTTAGAAGCTTTCTACTTTAGAAACTATCTACGTTAGAAATACGATACGCCAGAAACAAGAAAACGCTGCACCCATGCAGCGTTTTTTTATGTCATCGAACTATTCGATTTAAGGAACTAGGAGGGGTAGCCCTTGAAGCCATTAAGGTTGGATGACGATATCTTGATTTTCAGTGGTCAATAAGCTGGCGCGGTTCTGTTCGATAAGCTGAGCCGCATAAGAGGGAGTTACAGCTTGAATTTCGCCTTTTGAACGAATCGTTAATGCTTCCCACGCATGATCACGGTATTTGCCTGTTTGTGTATATTCAATAAGTACTCTCATGATTCTTCCATCCGATGTGTGGTTAACGTGCTACTAACATTAGCGCCATTATTGTGGTTACACACCTGTTAAAAATGGAACATAAGATTAACCAAATGAGAATGCGTGTAACTTGAAAAACAGACCCAACTGCACTTATCTTCTTAACCGCGTTTATCGCAACTAACCGTATTTATCGCAACTAACAGCATTTATCGTAACCAACCTTACTTATCGTAAATAGCGTCCATAAAAAAACGCTGCACAATGGCAGCGTTAAAGTTGAGATAGGTTGAAGATTGCTTAGCTGTTTTCTAAGCCAACAATATTGCGTGCAGACATCACTGCACTATCCAAATCGGTCAATCTACCAGCACTTGCTGGACCAAGAACTGATGAATACAAAGCCAACTGCTTCTCAAATGATAAATCTAATTGGTTATATAGATTTTGGCGGATTTGAGCGTGTTGCTGAGGCTTTGCGCTCGACAGGCCTTCCAACGTATCGTAGATGAGTGTAGTTGTATCCATAACTGTCCTTAGTACATCTTTAGAAAATTTTGCATATTATGCACTTGGTGTCATCTTTGTTCTGCGAGATTGATCGCATTATGTTCAGCTCTGCTTAATTGTGTAATCAGTTAGTTACAATTGTGTTGTACGGCAAAGTATCGAAAACTTGGGTTTGGGCAAAAGAAAAGGAGACACAGTGGTCTCCTTTTGGCTTGTTAGGCAAACATAAAAGTTACGTGCTGTTCGCTGCTTGTTGGGCCAATCGGCTACGCACAGCTACAGCGCCTATCGTATGTCAATGTTCTTATCTCGATTTTCGTACATTTCAGGTGTGGTGTGTAATCCACCTGCATAGCCTGCTGCTTCAAGTGTTTCTCTTACCTCTCGAACATGCTCAGCCGTGACCGGTTCATTTCTGTCGCCAAGGTTTAAACGCACAAACGTGATTAACTCAGCTAAGCGTTGATCCGACAGTACATCCTCAAAACTTGCCATTGGCATGAAATTTCTGTCTTTGTCGAGATAGGTGGGTTGCAAGCCGCGCACCGTTACCGCAATGGTATTGAATGGGTCGCTGTGCATGATAATACCGTTGTTCAACAGAGTAGGGGCGATTGGATCGCGACCTTTACCATCGTCACCATGACAGGCCCCACAGGTTTGACGATACGTGGTGTAGATTTCACTGGCATACGCAGCTTCATCAAACCCTTTAGGCTGTAACTGAACGGCATCACTGGCAATGGTGTTGTTGATGTCCCCACTGAGTAGGTAATAGGACATCGACTCAATATCTTCACGCGTCATCAAGCTTAGGCTGTTTTTCACTACATCAGCCATACCCGCAAAAGCGGTGCCTTTGTCTGAATGTCCTGTGTGTAAAAAGTCTGTGAGTGTTGCTTCATCCCAACCATCGATATAGAGCTCATTGGCTGTAATATCAGGCGCGTTCCAACCGTCGATCAAGTTACCTTGGAAAATACGTTCTGGTATCAGTGCTTGGGCAATATTTCGAGGTGTATGGCACTCCGAACAGTGACCAAGTCCTGCGACCCAATATTTGCCTTGTTGCCACTTATCGACATTCTCAATTTCTCCTTTGAGTTCCTCTGGCACTTCATAATCAATAGGGTCGGTATCCATGAATACGATGTTCCAGCCAAGCAAACCTAAGCGAATATTGGATGGAAACATCATGCTGTTGTCATCATTGCGTCGCGGCACGGCGGTGATTGACTGCATGTATTCCCATAAATCCACCATGTCTTGGTCGGTGAGGTATTGATAGGAGGTGTAAGGCATTGCAGGGTACAGGTAACCATTCTTGCCTTTACCTGCGACTAACGCCGCTCGGAAATCATCGAAGTCATAAGTCCCAATACCTTCGGTAGTGTGTGGCGTTATGTTGGTTGAATACACGGTGCCGAAGGGGGTGACAAAGGGTAGGCCGCCAGCAAAGGGTTCGCCACCTTCTGCACTATGACAAGCCACACAGTCACCGGCATAAGCGAGATATTCTCCGCGCTCAACAGATGACGCTTTCAAACTCGCGAGCCTTTGTTGCTCCACTTCACCAGCGTGTCGGATATAAGCCCCAAGCGCGAGTATTTCGTTCTCGGTGAGCTGCTCATCAAACGCAGGCATTAGGTTGTTCAAACCGTAATTGATGGTGTGCTGAATCTCTTCAATACTGCCGCCGTGAAGCCAGATGTCATCGGAAAGATCAGGTACACCAATCGCTGGGTTAGCGACAGCACCGTCAGCATGACAAGACGAACAGTATTGGACGAACAAGGTTTTACCGAGCTCGACTTTAATCTCCGGCACATCGGTATGACGTTGGTTGAGAGACGCTAGATAGTAAGAGACTTTTGCCACCTCATCTGGGCGCATGATTTCACTCCAACCCGGCATAGCACCGTTCCGGCCTTTGGCGATTGAATGAATCACAGCTTCATCACTGCCACCATAAAGCCACTCTTGGTCTATCAGATTAGGAAAGTGCTTTTGTCCCTGAGCGTTATCTCGGTGACAAGCGGCGCAGTGAGTTTGGAATAGAATCCTACCGCTGTTCACGATCTCTGGGACGGCAGCTAGTCCTTCTAACGTGGTTTCACTGGTTTGTGCAAATTGCTCATTGAGAGTGGTGGATGGTGAACTGAGCTTATCGTCGCTTTGTTCCCAATCGACTAACCCTTCCCATTCGCCGAGCCCGGGGTAGAGCACCAAATAACCAGCAGACAAAAGAAATGCCACTGCATAACTGACAAATAATAGCTTAGGTGGAGGAGCATCTTTCTCTTCAATACCATCAAAGGTGCCAATGGTGTGGTCGTGATCGGCCTTGTGATTGCTACGCCAGTATTTAACGACAACAGACACCATCAGAACAAAGAATATTAAGGTTAAGAGTACCGCCCATAGATTCCAGAATGTGCTCATTGTGATACCTCCTGTGACGTATCTTTACCCAGGCTTTGTAAATAGCGAATCAGAGCTTCACCTTTGGTTTTGCCTCTTACTTGCAAACGGGCATCACCAATTTCTTGATCGGTATAAGGCACACCTAAGGTACGTAACACTTCCATTTTGGCGCTAATATCATCGCCAGTCAGAGTCTGCTCAAATAGCCACGGGTAAGAGGGCATGATCGAGGTCGGTACGACTTTTCGAGGGTCAATTAAGTGAATAGCATGCCATTGGTCAGAATACTTTCTACCTAAGTTAGTGAGGTCAGGACCAGTACGTTTAGAGCCCCACAAGTTAGGAAACTCATAGATATCGTCTGCTTCTTGGTTCGGGCGACCATTACGCTTCACTTCTGGCTCTAGAGGGCGAACCATTTGTGTGTGACAAACATGGCAGCCTTCACTGATGTATATGTCTCGGCCTGCTAACTCAATCGGTGTGAGAGGCATCGCTAAGCTGCCTTTGGCAATATCATCGCCACGGACAATGCTTGGCACTACCCAGACCAATAAAGAGAAGGAGGCCACGACAACAGTGGTCAAAATTAAAATGACGATTGAATGTGTAAAGTCTTTACTCATCATTTAAGCTCCTTCATTAACAGTGTGTTTAGCATCATTTGTTACGGGCATACGAACCGTTTTGTACAAGTTGAAAGCCATTAAGAACAATCCAAGTACAAACAGCGCGCCACCAAAGAAACGCATGAATAGCCAAGGTGCTTTAAAGTCCATAGCTTCTACAAAACTGTAAATCAGTTCGCCATTTTCATTTTGAGCGAGCCACATATATCCCTCGCCGATGCCTGCGATCCAAAGTGCTATTGCATAGATGGCGACGCCAGCATGAGCAAGCCAAAAGTGCCATTTAATCAGTCGTCGTGACCATAGATCGGTTTGGCCCCATAAGCGTGGAATGAAGTAGTAAAAAACCGCTATCCCTGACATCCCAACCCATCCGAGAGCCGCGGAATGTACGTGCCCGATGATCCATTCGGTGTTGTGTGCCACCATGTTGAACCAGCGAATAGCGAGTAGCGGACCTTCGAATGTTGCCAAGCAGTAGTAAAGAATCGCTGAGAAAAAGAATAAAAGAATGTAGTCGGACTTCAGCTTTTCTTTATTTTGTAGGAGGGTCATTGCGCTATTGAACGCGCCTGCCCAAGAAGGGAGCCACAGGATCAAAGACATAACGATGCCGATGTTCTGAATCCAGATGGGAACAGAAGAATAAACCAAATGGTGCGTTCCGGCCCACGTGTAAAAGCCGACCAAGCCCCAGAAATGGATCACAGACAAACGGTACGAGTAGATAGGTCGATCCGCCGCTTTGGGTATGAAATAGTAGTTCATACCAATCACACCAGCGGTCAGCAAGAAACCGACGGCATTATGTCCCCACCACCATTGAACAATCGCATCTTGAGCGCCTGCAAACACAGAGTAGGACTTCATCGCCAACACAGGCATCGCGAGGTTGTTCACGATGAAAATCATTGCAACGACGATAATGAATGCAGCAAAGAACCAGTTAGCCACAAAGATATGGCTGACCTTTCGTTTAGCAAGGGTGCCAAAGAACAACACCGCGTACAGCACCCAAACCAACACAATCATCAAGTCGATTGGCCATTCAAGCTCCGCATACTCTTTTGAGGTAGTGTGGCCTGCGGGTAAGGAAATGACCGCAAGTAACAGGATGAATTGCCAGCCCCAAAATACCATCCATGAAAGGCTTTTGTTGAACAAGTCACAATGGCCTGTTCGCTGGGCAATGTACAAAGACGTCCCCATCAAGATATTCACGACGAAGCCGTAAATTACTCCAGAGGTATGTAGCGGACGCAGTCGACCAAATTGGAAATACTGAGAATCAAAGTTTAAGACTGGCCAATATAATTGCGCGGCGAGAATCACGCCGATGATCATACCTACAATCGCCCACACTAAGGATGCAATGATGAAGTACTTCACGACCTTAATGCTGTATTGCGTTGTCACTTGTTCCATAACAAGGCTCCTTGCCTAGAGGTTTTGAATCGCTGACTTAATTTGAATCGCTGAGCGAGCCTGCTTCGTTGCCGAGCACAGAATAGAAATAGGAAATGTCACGGATGTCTTGGTCTGAGAGCGTGTCGGCTTGTTGTTGCATGAGAATCGCTAAGCCACTGGTTCTTTCTCGAGTCTGGTAATCTTTCAATGAAGAGATGAGATAACCCACTTTTTGACCGCGAAGGTTCGGGTAGGGATCTTGTGTTGAGATGCCATCAGCGCCATGACAGGTCATACACACTTTAGCTTTTTGTTTACCTAATTCGAATTGTTCTTGATTAACTTCAGCAGAAACAGGAAACATGACCAGCGTCATTACTAGGGTAGAAAGTGTCGCCATGGGGTTAAATTTTTTTATATTCAAACTCATTCTCGATTCCCTTGATTATGAAATGAGTAAGCTTTCTAAGATCAATACACGAGATCAACTGGTGAAGTAGAAACGACTGGAACTCGTTATTAAGCCTCTTAAAGCTGCTTACGTTCGATTAAAGGTTATGCAGCAACCAGCATTTTCGCTACTGACTTACTCATATTTATTGTTAATTTTGTTGTTTCATACGTATTCATAGGGCTTATTGGTTTACTTACGCAGAGTAAAATACGAGTTTTTGTTACTAGACGGTTGAGAAGGAATACGTCAAGCGGGTAGGGAGTGCTGAACGAGAGCGGTGATGGAAGAGACAGAGAAACGGCGAAGTTATTGAAAAACAGCGAGGTGTAGGGGCATTAGGGATAAAGCGATACCAATCAATCTGAGTGGTATCGGTACAAGTTAAATGGTCAATTTATACTAGACTCAAATTAGTGACCTTTTTAAATGGAGTTTAGAATGAGAACTGTATTCTTGGTGATGCTTTGGCTTTGCTCGTTTTCGATTTTTGCAGCCTCAGAGTTAACGGTTTTCGACCACTCCGGGCAAAAGCATGGTTTTAGTAGAGAGCAACTCCTGTCACTTCCTCAAAAAGAAATTACTACCACCTTGCCTTGGGTCGAGGGTCTGACCGTTTATAGTGGTGTGACGTTACAAACGGTGCTTGAAAATATGGATCTACCGATATCATCACAAGTCACTTTCGTAGCATTGAATGACTACAAAATTGCGGTGCCCAAAGAAGATTTTGATACCTATGAACCCATCATTGCGATTAAAAAGAATGGGGAGTTTATGTCTGTGAGAGAGAAAGGCCCGTTTTGGTTGATTTACCCAATCTCTGCGAACCCTGAAACCAATACCCCTGATTTCCATGCCAAGATGATTTGGCAGATTCGTGATATTCACCTGTAGAGGCTAATTATGAAGAAGCTGTTGTCTATGGCCGCAATCAAAGTCGTTGTTTTGTCTTTGGCCGTGGTTGTTCTATCCGTCAATATCTACAGTGTCACTCGAATTAATGACATCAACAAGAGCTTTTCTAACCGCCAAAATGAGGCCACTTGGTTTGTTTTTCAACTCGTCAAAGAGTATGCAAACTTCTTGATGGTTAGCCATGCAAAGACGATTGATTATGATGAACTTTGGTTGGCATATGACATTACTTGGAGTCGTTTTGATATTCTGATCAACAGCACTGAATCGTCCAATTTTATTCGCTCAGCAAACTTTAAACCGTACTTTACCGCAGAGTTTGAAAAGTTTAAGTCGTTAGAATCCTCAATTAAGTTGGTGAATCAAGGCGCTTTGCCTAAGGAATCACTGCAGAAGAAAATTGATATTTGTTACAACACGCTGGTCGAATTTATTAACGAAAAGTTTCGACTTCAAAGCCCGGTTATTGAAGAAAACACCACAATGGTCGACAAGTTGGTGATGATGCATCAGATAAGCAGCGTATTTCTGGTGTTGCTACTGCTTGTGACAGGAGCAATTTTTTACGTCGACTTTGCAATCAAACGAAAACTTCATTCTACCGACTTCATTACTGGCTTTCGCAATCGAGTCTCGCTCATGCAGTTTGTTAAGAACAGCTATCCAACAAACGGTAATTTCGACCTTTACTTTGTAAGAATCAGAAACCTTAGTGAGATAAACCAAAAGTATGGACTTGAATATGGAGACTTGGTGGTGAGTTCAGCTGCTAAGTCCCTGACGGCAAAGGTACCGGAAAGTACTATCTCGTTTCGTAGTAGTGGCAGTCAGTTTCTATTCTTCATTCCTGAGCAATTGTACACAAGTGATGAGATACAGGAAAAATTCAATGACGTGCTTAAGGATTATATCTCTGCGGGGAATTTAGAATTGATGATTGACGCTGTAGTCAGGCATAAGAAGAACATCAGCTCTAAAGATATGATGGAGCTACTAACGACGATGCAGAGTTAATCCCCGCATCAGCGATAAGTTAGATCATTAGGTTTTGTTGACTGTACGCTCACCATTCTCCCGCTTCACTATCATGGCTTTTGCCATTCTTTATTTGCCTCCTCATTCAATGTGCAGCCAATAGAGAGCTCCTGCTCTGATGAAGATAGTTCTACTACTAGTTATAGCTATAGTGGCTTTCCGCGCTTGAATAGGAAGAGAGGCTTTGAGGTTTAGGTTTAGGTTTAAGGTTACTACTTTTGAGTGAGTGCAACGATTCGCTCGTTAGATCTCGAACTGCTAACAGACTGCGGGTTTAAAATTGCTTGCGGGTTATGGTTTCGAACAAACTCGATGAATTCCAGATAAGTGAGTGGCTGACTGAAGAAGTAGCCTTGTATTAGGTTACAGTTGGCTTTTCTGAGGTAATGATACTGTTCTATCGACTCAACACCTTCTCCGACGACTAGCGTGTCACAAGAGTGGCCTAAGTTAACCATAGATTCGACCAACTTGCGGTCGGCCTTGTCGTCTACCATGTTATCGATAAAGCTCTTATCAATTTTGAGCTCATCCACAGGGTAGTGGAGAAGTTGGTTAAACGCTGTGTAGCCCGTACCAAAATCGTCAAGGGAGACCTTTAAACCTAAGCTTCTGAGGCTCTCGATAGTCTGCACCGTAAGCTTGGTACTTTTCACGTAACTGGTCTCGGTAATCTCTATAATAATGTTGCCAGGTGGCACTTGATAACGTTCGAGTACTTTACGGATGTTGTCGGCAAAATTACGGTTGTAGAGCTCCATCGCCGAGATATTAATTGACAGAGTGCCCTTGTATTTATGAAGTTCTGAAAGCTCTTTATAGCTTTTGATCGCGGTGCCAATGACCCACATGTCGAGCCTGGCAATAAGGTTACTCTTTTCTGCAACTGGGATAAATTCTTCTGGTCCCGCATCGATATCGAATAAGGCTGGGCAACGAATCAGGCACTCCGCGCCATCTATCTGAAGTGTCTTGGCGTTAAAAATAGGCATAAAGCGAAGTTCAAAGTTGTCACTTTCGCAGCACTCTAAGAGTCTTTTCTCTACAACGTCATGGCGTTCCAAGGTATGTAACAACTCTTCGCCATAAACAATACGACTTTCGCCATCACTATGAGACTTCGCATTAGCTAACATTTCATCGATGCATCGGTGCCAAATCTCATCGAACTTTGGCGTGTCGAGCGGTAAAACACCTGTTGCGAGTGATAATCGAAACCCATAGTAGTCAAGGAAGGTGGTGCCGGTCAGCGTATTGTTGATGTTCTCAATTTCTTCGTTTATCACTTGGTTCTTACCCATCTCCAAGATCGCGATAAACTGATTCCCTCCCAGTCTGGCTAAAGAGTAATCACTGCAACTAAAGCCCAAAGAGGCTTGTTGGTTTTGTAGTGTCTCTTTCAGTGCTTGAGCTAAGCTTATCAGTACATTATCACCAACTTTTGCCCCGTAGAGATCGTTAATTTTACGAAAATCGATGATGTCCCAACAAACCACATAGCAGTGTGGGCTCATCGAGCTTTTTAGTCGTACATCAAGGTGTCTGATGAAAGAGCGTCGGTTAGCTAGCTTGGTGAGTTGGTCGAATTCGGCTTCGAACTTCAACTCTGTTAATGAGTCTATGTACGCGTTCTTTAAACCATCAACTTCACTTTGCCCTGATGAGCGTTTGAAGTATCTAAGTTTGAGCCCGCCGATCGATATCTCTTGAAGTAAGTCTTTAAGCGGGCGCACAAGTTGGTAACGCACCACTAAATGCACGATCAACATGATCGTAAAGAGAGTGCCAAAGCCACCTAACAAGGTTTGTTTAGTGATGATGGCTTTCTCATGGTTGAACTTTTGTTCTCGAATATTTACTTGCGCGATGAGATTTCGGCTGGTCATCTGCACATTGATATTATCTTGGGTTTGCTCAATTGATTTGATAACGAATTGGGTATTTCCGATGTTGGCAGCGTCAGAGGATGGCTCGATTAAGAACTGAATATTGTCATCGTCATTGTATTTGATTAATAAGCTAGAGAGTTGTATCAGAGGTCCGTCAGCAATCAAGATGTAGCGATTTAAACTGTTACTTGCACGTTTGTCTTGGGGAAGGAGGTAAGGGTCAATTGCTGCAACATACGAGTATCTGAGCTCTCCACTGATCGAGATATAAGAGAAGCCTTCGTAGGAGAGTTCATTTTTGCTGATTAACGAGGTGTATATATCGAAGACTCTTTCGTAAATCTTGTCAGGGATCTTTAGCCCCTCGAAAGGATCGGCTCTGAGAGTCGAAAGCGTTAATTTGAACTTAGGGTCCACGATATAAACATTGCGTTGCCCAAATTGATTGACGTGATTCTGGCTTAATACTCGGAGTACTCGTTTTTCCAATAGCGATAGAGTCGTGTAGTCGCCAGGATTTTGAATGTAGCGGAGGAACTGCAACGAAGAACCGATATCTTTAACTAGTAAGGACAAGCGGAGCTGCTCGTATTCCGCCGCGACTAAAGCGGTGTTCACATCAGATTGCACCTTGTCCAAATACATGTGCTTAGCATGATTTGATGCGAAGTTGTACATCACGATTCCTGCTATCAGGAGCACAAATGTCAGCGTTGGTAAAAGTACAAAATAGAGCTTCTTCAATACTGGCATGAGTTATCTCAAACTGTCGACAATACGATTGCGAATTTGAATGCTACTCGGTTCTAACGGCTGATAAAGGTAGCTGCGATCTAATACTTCTTTATTCGGGAAAAGCTCGGGATCGTTTTGATACTCCTGAGAAGTGAGTGCTTTTGCTTTTGAACTTGGCGTTGCAAACCATGAATCCATTGCGTTTTGAGCGGCGATTTCGGGTTGCGATAAGAAGGAGAGAATCGTGGTTGCCTGTGGAGATCGCTCTCCGTTGTTAATTGCAGCCATACACTCTAACCATAAGGTTGTTCCTTCTAGAGGTACTGTGTAGGCCCAAGATGCCTCAGGTTCGGCATCATTAAGCACATAGCTGTCACCTGAGTATCCGTAGGCGAGGTCGATGTTGGCTAAGTGTTCGGGATGACGAATATAATCGACAACGTATTCATTACTTTCAAGGTGAGGCTTCTGTGCTTGTAGCGTTTTGTAAGCGACTCGAAGTTCTTGTTCGTTGTTGGTAAACGGCTCAAATTGATTCATCAGAAGCGCAGCACTCACCAAATCCGTAGGCTCATAATACATGCTGATTCGGCCGCTGGTTTTGGTTTCAGGGTCTAGAAGAGCGCCCCAAGACTTGGGAGTCTCAACTTTTCCGCTTCGGTATAAGATGCCGGATGTCCCCCAAGCGTAGGGGATTCCATATTCGCCACACCCATCCACCCATCTTGAGTCAAAGTTGCTTGAAAGGGATTGCTGCAAGTCGCTCAGGTTGTGGAATAAGTTCTGTTTAGCCAGCGCTTTCAGTTTCATACTTTCAATGACAACCAATTCAAACGCACCTCGTCGTTCACTCAATAGCACTTCATCACGAATGGACTCGTCAGAAAAATATTGCTGCTTTAGTGAGATGCCGTAGGTGTCCCTTAATTGGGTAACGACGCTGTCAGATAAAAATTCATCCCAATTGTAGAGATAAATATCATGCTGCTGGCCAAATACAGGGCTAGCCAAAAAGGATGTTGACGCAAGTATTGATACGCAAAACGCTTTCACTGACGGATTCCCTTTCGTACGTGATAACTAAATCGTAGCCCAAAATTTGCGACATGATTCAAATTTAGGCACTTAATTTAACTTCAACTTCATGCATTTCATGCAAATAGCAACTTGCTACTCCTACTTGATACCGAACCTTTATCGTGTGAGGCAAGGATGACTCCGTCGTATCGTATTCAACACAAGTACGTATTCCAGTTTATTGTCCGTGAATGGATTATTTAAATTAATATTCATCATAATATCCATTCTTACAAGTTATTATGCAAATATTAAGCATTAAATAATGATGCGGTGATTACCTTTTTCGGGTTTTCGCTCGCATTAATCGTCGTTATTCCTTTGTTTTGCCATCGCGATTTACTCTTATGTTCAATGTTCTTTTATCCCTAAAAACACTTCTATAACGTTTTGTTTATCATTTGTTTCGTTTCTCAATAAGTATCGATAAAGTTGTTGCTAAAGACTTGTAGCACAAGGTGATTGTGCTTATTGTGGGCAGCAATATCTAGGTTATGTCCCAACGAGCCATGATTGCCGGTTTGGGAAATGTTGTGCATTTAGGAGCCATTGTGGATTTAGAGATATATCAAGTAGATTCGTTTACAACTCAAGCGTTTAAAGGGAACCCTGCCGGGGTCTGTATCTCCAAAGAGCCGTTGGATGAGTCGTTAATGTTTTCAATCGCTGAAGAGATGGCGGTATCTGAAACGGCTTTTCTCGCGCTTAACACTATGACGCTTAAATGGTTCACTCCCGAAGTCGAAGTGAAGCTGTGTGGACATGGCACACTGGCAACGGTTCATGTGATGAAAGAACAAGGACTGCTTGAGACAGGTGATAAGGTCGTGTTTAACACCTTATCTGGGGAATTATCTGCCGCCGTTTGTGAATCGTCTATCGAGCTTGATTTTCCTAGTACACAGCTATCATTGCGTTCTGAACCCAACCTCACGCTGCTTGAACACCTAGGTTTAGATCCGCATCAAGTAGTTTCATTCAGAGAATTTGACTCTAAGCAGTTAATCGAAGTTTCCAACGAACAAATGTTATTGGAGCTTTCACCAAACTTTGATGCGTTAAAAGGTATTCAAGGGCGAGGTGTAGTGGTGACAGCATTGGCAGCAAATACGGAACTTGATTTTGTTTCTCGCTACTTTGCACCTTGGGTTGGGGTTAATGAAGATCCTGTGACTGGCTCGGCACATTGCGCATTGACGCAACACTGGGCAGAAAAGCTCAACAAAAGCAGTTTCAGTGCTTATCAGGCGTCTCGTCGTGGTGGCTATATGTCGACTGAATTATTGGCTAATGGGCGAATAAAGTTAATCGGCTCTGCGACCACTGTGATTAGTGGTGTGTTGAAGCTTTAGATTTTTATAGAAGCTTTAGAGCGCTGTTTGCTCTGTTTTGTTGTAACCGCCTAGTATGTTTTATTCGATTATTCACCGTGAAAGAAGCGGCTAGGGCGGAATGTTATTATTGAAGGAATCACCGTGTCTGCCTTTTATCTTTCCCAAGTATTAGTCGCGATAGCCATTTGTTTTGATCTTCTGTCATTCCAATTCAAGGAAAGGAAGAAAATCGTCACTTGTCTGTTCTTTGCTGGCGTTCTTATTTCGAGTCACTTTATCCTTCTTGAACAATGGACAGCGGCAAGCTTAATGACGATTGCCACGATTCGTTATTTGACGAGCGTCTTTTCTACCTCGTCTAAGTTTAAATATTTGTTCTGCTCGATGTCGGTGGTCGCAACCGCTGTGACTTATTCGGGGCTGACCAGCATATTGAGTTGCTTTGCCTCCGTATTTCAGACCTTTGCTGCCTTCAATAAAGATGACCGTCGATTAAGAGAATTGATGATCATCGGAACCAGCTTTTGGTTGGTTCACAATTATTTAGTTGGTTCGCCAACAGCGGTTGTTATGGAGGCGCTGTTTATCTGCAGTAACTTGGTGGGCTATTACCGTTTTTACTTCAGAAAGAGTGCCACTGCTTAGGTTTACAGTACAGCTAAGGCCCAAGTTGTTAATCAATTCAATGCTAGCTAGGAGAGCTTGATGCCAAACATTTACAATGATGTTCTTTCATCAATACCCAATGAAATATTCAATGACCTGATTGCCAACGACAGTGTTCGAATTGAAAGAATATTGTCGCATGGACACAGCTCCCCGGAAGAGGGTTGGTATGATCAAGATGAGAATGAATGGGTGATGGTGATAGAAGGTCAAGGCGTCATCGAGTTTGAAGATGGTCGCATTGTTACCTTGCCTAAAGGGGATTATCTCAATATTTCCGCAGGTGAAAAACACAAGGTGCTGAGGACGGATAAAGATGCGGTGACGATCTGGCTCGCTGTGTTTTATCGTTGATATCTTGCTCTAAAGCTGAGGCTGTTAGGTTATAAAGCTTGCTGATTCAGCTGTTTATTTGCACCTCAGAAAGGACTTAAGACAAAAAGGAGTATGTTGTGGTTAGAATTCGAAACTATCAAGCGAGTGATGACAAAGCACTGTGGGAGATCTTCTTTCATACCGTACGTAACGTGAATGTTCGAGATTATTCTCAACAGCAAGTCGAAGCTTGGGCACCCAGTAGCTTTGACTTTGCGTTATGGCAAAAGCGTATGAATGGGTTACAACCCTTTGTGGCTGAGCTCGATGGCTGCGTTGTTGGCTATACTGACCTGCAACCTAACGGCTTGATTGATCACTTTTTCTGTCACCACGAATATCAAGGGAAGGGTGTCGGGAAAGCGTTGATGGAACATGTTTTCACTGTGGGTCGAGTTCGTGGCGTATCGAGATATTTCTCTGAAGTAAGTATTACCGCAAGGCCTTTTTATGAGCACCTTGGCTTTAAGGTAGTAAATGAACAGGAAGTCGAAATGCGTGGCGTAAAGCTGACCAATTACGTGATGGAAAAGATAGTTGAAGATGGACAAGGCAGCTGAATAGGCGGACTCGTGTTCTTAGGGATACAGAAACCGAGTTTGAAATATTAATGAACCTTATTAAGGATAACTTTTCCTGATCTATTGATATTGTCGATGAGTTCAAATTGTGTGCAAGATAATTTGTCTAATCTAAACATTGAATGAATACAAGGAGTGTTGTTCATGAGTCATGTGAGTAGATCTAAACTATATACATTGGTGTCGATGTTGTCCTTCGCTGTTGGCGTTCTTGCCTTAGATGCTGGGGTGTCGGGGTTATTTCCTCTCTTTGTTGTCGTAATCTCATTCTTTTCATTTGTCATCAACTCGTTTCTTTGTTTGTTCGGAGGTAAACGCGAAGATGGCTTTGATGCCTATCAAAAAGCAAATCAGACTCGGTCGCGAGCACTGGTCAAAGGCTTAGAAGACTCGAACAAATAAACCTATGCCTTCAGACGAACGGTAATCTCATTTTTGACACAGTTTTCACCTGCTTTTTGTTCTCTTATTCAAGAAAAATCATCTCTTTAGAGATAATATTCACTTCAACTAATATCAGTGAAGGAAGTAAAGTGGGTATTGAAGCTTTAGCGTTTGTGATGGACGCATTAATCACCGCATGTTGTATGTACATCGCCTCTAAAATGTCTTTCGTGGTCGCAGATTTTAAATCCCTTCTTACTATTGCTGTTATCGTTGCTCTGGTGTCATTGATTCCAACAGTAGGTTGGGTGTTAGGGTTGATTCTGTTTGTGTTCCTACTCGGGAAAGCGACGCACTCTAGTATTGGTGACTGCATCTGGGTAGTGGTCTTCACGAAGGTGGTATCGATGGCGACTTTTCTGATATTCGGGCGCTTGTTTATGTAATCCGGGTTCTTGCTTATATAAAGGCAGGTTCGGCTAGTTTGATACCGATCTTAACTTGGTATTTAAACGTCAAAAGGGTGTGAACCTGTCACACCCTCTAAGAACCTTTGATTTGTGTTCATCTTTATTATTTAGGCAGTAATACAGCATCAATCACATGGATAACACCATTGCTTGCTTCAACATCTGCCATCACGACCTGCGCTTTGTTGATCATCACGTTGCCGTGATCAATTCCTACCATTACCGCTTCGCCTTGCACTGTTACGGCACTATCAAGTTTCATCACTTCAGACGCCATTATTTTCCCTGGCACCACATGATAGGTCAGTACTGCAATCAGCTTGTCTTTGTTTTCTGGCTTCAACAGCATATCAACCGTTCCTTCTGGTAGCGCAGCGAACGCTTCATCCGTTGGCGCAAACACTGTGAAGGGACCGTCACCTTTCAATGTTTCAACTAAGCCTGCCGCTTTTACCGCTGCTACCAAGGTGTTGAAAGAGCCGTTTTCAGCCGCCACGTCAACGATATCTTTCTTCATTCCGTGGTGATCAGCGTGAGCAAAAGCCGTAAAAAGAAGCGTCGCAACTAGCACTGACATGGTTTTGATTAATTTATTAAACATATTGTCTTCCTTTGAGTTTTGTCCGTTATTTTCGAGAGGTATTACGAAAGCCCAATCGTGATAGATCAATTTGTTGTGTCTTTGAGTGAATGGTTAGCGATATCGACAGCGTCAAGCGAATAAACTTATATTGTTAAATGCTTGTTATAATTCCATTTTGATGCTTATAGTTATTTGGTGATTATTCAAGTAATGGATGTGAATATGAGGTTTGTTTTACCAGTAGTCTTTTCTGCATTGGCTTCAATGCCTGCATACAGTGGCCTTGCTCCAAGTGAAGGCTTCAGCGGTAACTTCAGTGTATTGGCCGGTTTCTACTCTGACAGTAGTAATTTGAGTACTGAACAAGATTCGAATCAAGCCACCAACACCCAGGAAGGGGAGAGTGAAAACCAAGGGCTACTCGGCTTTTTGGGTACTGTTCAATATACTTTTGGCGAATCGCTGACTCACCAAGTGTATGCGGGTACGACACGAGAGGATATTGCAACAGGTACCATTGCGTTTGAGATCGGTTATCGATATCAACTTTCTGGTGGCACCATATTGGATTTTTCTGTTATTCCTACGCTTATCTCGGGTAAGGCTTGGACGGATCCGTATGCTGTTGGCGTTAATCGAAATGAAACGGATGTGAAAGGTAATGTAGGACGACTGCAGCTCACTAATATCGGTGGAACTGGTTTTCGAACGGATCTCGCATTTGGGCAATCAGATGTTGATGAAGAGCTATCTGGTAGCCAAGGCTTATCTCCGGAAGATACTGTGCTGCTGGATAGGGAAAGAACCTATGTGTACGCCAAAGCAGGATACCGCTTTATCTTACCAAACCACGCAGGTCTATTTGTTCCTTCAATGGTGTATTTCCACTCAGACGCAGAAGGAGGAGCACTCAGCTTCGATAGTTATGGTATTGAATTAAACTACGCGAAGAGAATCGGTCGTCATGGTTTTGTTGTCACCCTAGATGCAAGTGATCGTGAATATGATGAGTCGAATCCAATTTACGGGCAAGTACGTGAAGAGAATGAATTCGGTGCATTCTTAGCTTATGAGTTTGGTGGTTTGATGGGCTATAAAGATTGGGCGTTCATTACTTTACTGGGTTTAAGAAGCATAGATTCTAATATCGATTTCTATAACTCCGAGCAAGTATTAGCGAGTGTGGGTGTGGATTATAAATTCTGATATTCACACTATTTTAAAAATACTCATCAAAGCAGAAGTTTAAGTTCAGTCTTACTATTTGTTTAATTATTTCGGGCACTTACACCTTTAAAGGTTGTAGGTTCCCGTTGCTATCCGTAATATGAAAATTAGCTTATGGATAGAAATAATAGGATAAGGAAGCGCTTTGGAAATACAAATTAGACATTTAGAAGCAACGGATAGCCAAGATATTTTCGATATTTATCGCCGCCCTTCAGTTTCAGAAAACACCTCACAAAAGCCTTATCTTAGTTCTGAACAAGTGGAGCGACTGTTTGGTCATTCAGACCATTTCACTCTGGTTGCGGAAGTCTCCGGCAAAGTAGTGGGTCACATTACTTTATTCATGACCACCAAGGTAAGAGACAGGCACTGCGCTGGTCTTGGTATTGCTATTCACCCAGATATGCATGGTAAAGGGGTCGGTAAGGCGTTAATGCAAGAAGCGATCAATCAGGCGGATAACTGGCTTAATCTCGTGCGTCTTGAGTTAGAGGTTCATGCCGATAACCACGCCGCTATTGCTTTGTATGAACGTGTAGGCTTTCAGTTAGAAGGCACAAAAAGACTCAGTACGTTCAAAGCGGGTAAGTACATCGATATGTTGCTGATGTCGAGAATACGACCAGATTACCGTTGAGATCGAACCAAACAGGTTCCTGCTTTAGAAATCGGTTAATGAGCAATTGATTAGTGAAATTCCCATTAAACTCTGTATAGTAGCAACCGTTTGCTTCGTATAACCCCAATGATATGGTTTGGGGGTCTCTACCAGCTCCCGCAAAGTGCTGATTACGAAGGGTTTAGATCACAATTGTGTTCTTACTCTTTGTAATGGCGTTCAAGAAAACCTCCTGTCTATTATTCAGAGTAAGTGCACACCTAAAATCCATAGTAGGTGAAATATGAACGCATTTATTCAAGGGCTCCCAAAAGTAGAGTTGCATTTACACATTGAAGGTTCGCTCGAACCTGAGTTACTTTTCCAGCTTGCTCAACGCAATGGCATTGAGCTGCCTTATTCATCCCCAGAGCAACTAAGACGCGCATACGAATTTGATGATTTACAGTCATTTCTGGATATCTATTATCAAGGTGCCGATGCACTGCGCACAGAACAGGATTTCTACGACTTAACATGGGCTTATCTAGAACGCTGTAAAGCCGACAATGTTATCCATACTGAGATTTTCTTTGATCCTCAGACACATACCGATCGTGGCATTGCATTCGACACCGCTATTAACGGCATTCATCGTGCGCTTGAACAGGGTCATAAAGAGTTGGGCATTACCTCTCAAATCATCGCATGTTTTCTGCGCCATTTATCTGAAGAGAGCGCCATTCAAACGTTCGCAGAGGTATTGAAGCATCAAGATAAGATCGTCGGGGTTGGACTGGACTCTTCTGAATTAGGACACCCACCCGAGAAGTTCAAGCGTGTATTCCAACAAGCGAAACAAGCGGGCTTCTTGACGGTGGCTCATGCAGGAGAAGAAGGGCCGGCTCAGAACATTGTCGATGCGATTGAAATGCTCAGCGTGAGTCGAGTGGATCATGGTGTCCAGTGCATGACAGACGAAGCTCTAATCGAAGAGCTGATTGAAACCAAAATGCCACTGACGGTGTGCCCACTGTCGAATATTAAATTGCGTGTATTCGATGTGATGGAAGACCACAACATTGTCGAACTGCTCAGAAAGGGTGTGGCTGTAACGATTAACTCGGATGACCCTGCTTATTTTGGTGGTTACATGTCGGATAACTTTAATGCGGTGAGCAAAGCTCATGAGATGACGCATCAGGAGTTAGCGCTGTTTAGTTTGAATGCGATAGACGCGAGCTTTATTGAAGCGCCATTGAAGCAGCAATATCGAGAGCTTGTTCAAGGTTACTTAGCTAAAGCTGATTTTGACCAGAATTTCTAGCCGCTGTGCCCATTTACTAGCAGCTGAGTATAAAGCGCTAGGATGGCCAACTAAAGTGGATGGTAAAGTGTTATCGACTGAGTCTGCTTAATCTCTATAAGCCTAAATCATCTAGATGAAGACAAAAAAGAAGCTGGCAGTGTGCCAGCTTCTTTCATTTTTAAAGTAAGACAGTTGAGTTACTTGTTCACGTAGTCTTTGAATTTCTGCTTGGTTTCAGCATCTGCTTTTTCGTACCAGAAATACAACATTTCTTCAGCTGTATTCGCGGCATTTCCGTCAATCTTTGTTGGAAGCGTTACCGGTTGTGCGACAGCAGCTGCTACGCCCGCGCTAGAACCTACTGTAAGTGCAGCGATGCCGCCTTTCTGGTTGTACTCCTTCGCTTCTTGCGGGTACTTACGACCGATCTGCATGCCATCTTTGATTAGCTTATCTTGCTTAACACTGATTGCATTTTGGTTTTCATCAACCAGTTTCCAATCTAAGTTTTGAAGGCCTTTTTTCGCTTCGTTGGTGTTACGGAACTTAGGCATGTCGAACGTCAATGCTGTGTCTGTCGCATCAAAAGTAGCAATAATGGTATCGCTATCGACAAACTCGCGGTCGTTACCTTGGCTGAAAGCAAGTTGATATTTGAAAACGATTTGGTTCACGCCATCTGGAACGGTGATCGTTTTGCTCGAAGAGAAGAAACCACCGTCGAGATCAGGTTTAGCCTCATTAACAGCTAAGACTTCGACTAAAGCATCTGCGCTAGAAGGAACTTCAATTGTTACGTCAGCTAACACTTGTGGTGCTGCGATAATTGTCGAAAGCAGCGCAATGGATTTTAATGTTTTCATAATCATACAGTTGTTTATGGGCAGTTGAACTACAATCGCATGGTAAGAACTCCAATTCAAGTCATGTCATAAGGATTTGAAAAAATTTGCGAAATCTTAACGCAACGGTCATATATTAAGGTTCACATTGACTAGTGTGAGTTTTTATTTTTGAAAAATGAGAGGGTAGGTTGGGTGTGAATTGTACTAGTTGGCGGTTCGCGTCTTATGTTATTTGTATTGGATACTAAAAAGCCGCGGTCACTGCATTCAGTCACCACGGCTTCGTTATTACATTTTTAATCTAGAGTAGCTTATTTAGCTTGTGCTGCGGCTGCTTCTAGTTGCTTAAGTTTACCTTGAAGCATGTATGCATTCTGGTTGAAGTTACCTGGGTTCAGTACTTGGCTATTCTGCATAGGGTAATCTGGTAGCGTCGTCATAAACTCTTGAACCTGATTTCCTACTGGAACGAATAACCACATGTTGTCTGCCATCCAGCGTAGGTACATACCAGACTCGTGCGGTGCTTTCTCGAATGGGTCAGCACGTAGGTGAACAACTTGAGGCCAGTTTGGTTGGAAACGAACTGCATCCACAATGTTACCATCCATCACAGCAAACGAAATCTTGAAGTCATTCCAACGTACTGCGTTTAGCTCAGCGTTAGCAGAGAAGTAAAGCATGCTGTCACGAGGGCCTTTCTCTTCTTTACCTTGGAAGTAAGGCAGGAAGTTGTAACCATCTAGGTGTACGCGCCAGTTTTTACCGTTGTAAGTTGCACCTTTGTCAGATGCTAGCTTCTCAACCACTTTATCATCACCAGCGGCTGCTAGTAGAGTAGGAATCCAGTCTTGGTGGCCCATGATATCGTTGATTTTAGTTCCAGGTTTGATAGTCCCAGGCCAGCGAACTAACTGAGGCACACGCATACCACCTTCGTAAGTTGTACCTTTCTCACCGTGGAAGTAAGTTGCGCCGCCATCAGGCCAAGAAACCGTTTCAGCACCGTTATCGGTAGAGTAAATTACGATAGTGTTGTCAGCGATTTTTAGTTCATCCAGCTTGTCTAGAAGCACACCAACATGGTCATCATGCTCTAACATACCATCAGCATAAATACTGATACCTGACTTACCTTGGTATTTCTCTTGTAGGCGAGTCCACACGTGCATACGAGTGGTGTTGTGCCAGATGAAGAATGGTTTGTCAGCTTTTACCGCTTTTTCCATGAATGCTAGAGATTCTTCTAGGAACTCTTCATCCGCATGCTCCATACGCTTACGCGTCATTGGGCCAGTATCTTCAATCTTACCGTCAGCAGTAGACTTGATTACACCACGAGGGCCGTAGTTCTTACGGAACTCTGGGTCTTTAGGGTAGTAATATGTTTCAGGCTCTTCTTCTGCATTTAAATGGTATAGGTTACCGAAGAACTGGTCAAAGCCGTGGTTCGTTGGAAGGTGTTTGTCTTGGTCACCCATGTGGTTCTTACCGAACTGAGCTGTCATGTAGCCTTGTTCTTTAAGAAGGTCTGCGATCGTTGGAGCCCAATCAGGGATACCGTGGTCCGAACCTGGCATGCCGATAGTCAATAGACCAGTACGGAAAGGTTCTTGACCGGTTAGGAATGCAGCACGACCAGCAGTACACGATTGTTGACCGTAGTGGTCAGTAAATAGTGCGCCTTCATTCGCAATACGGTCAATGTTTGGCGTTTCGTAACCCATCATACCGTTGTTGTATGCACTGATGTTGAAAACACCAATGTCATCACCCCAGATAGCAAGAATATTCGGTTTTTCCGCTGCTGTTGCCGCTGAAGAAGCTGCTAATAAGCCAACACCTAATGCTAGTTTATTAATTTTAGTACCCATAAGGACTCCGATTCACTTTTAAGATTAATGCGTTAGAACAACGCATCGATGAGCAAATGTTATTCTCAAAATTCCGTTACGTCCTTTTATAGTGCTTATAACCAATCGTTATGATGCTTAGGTAACCTATTGATTAATATCAGCTCCAGTGGGTACGTAGAATAAAGCCTTAGTTTGTATGTGTGATCCTTATCATGTTTGTTGGCGTAAACCTTATCGATGATTTCTGTATCCGTATCTCAATAAAAATGACAAAAAGATTAATAGCTTAGGGTATCTCGCGCATGTGTAAAAAATGGACTATACGTTGTAGGGCAGGATGCAAATAACTTACGAAGAGGTTTCTATGACAGCGAAATATGGCGCTAAACGTCGATTAGCGATTTTGGGTACAGCGATGATGGCCGCGTCCAGCGCCACTTTTGCGGCTGAAAAGCCAAATATATTGGTTATTTGGGGGGACGATATTGGTCAATCCAATGTGAGTGCATACACCTTCGGTCTCATGGGTTACAAAACCCCGAATATTGATAGCATCGCGAAAGAAGGGATGATGTTTACGGACTATTACGCAGAGCAATCTTGTACTGCTGGTCGCTCTACCTTTATCACGGGACAAAGTGTATTACGAACGGGTTTGAGTAAAGTAGGTTTGCCGGGCGCAGACATTGGCTTACAAGCAGAAGACGCGACAATCGCAGAAATGCTGAAACCTATGGGTTACATGACAGGTCAATTTGGTAAAAACCACCTTGGCGATAAAGATGAATTCCTTCCAACAGCACACGGGTTTGACGAATTTTTTGGCAACCTTTACCACCTAAATGCTGAAGAAGAACCAGAGAATGAAGATTACCCAACCGATCCTGAGTTTCGTAAGAAATTTGGCCCTCGTGGTGTCATTAAGTCATTCGCTGATGGCAAGATTGAAGATACCGGTCCACTGACGCGTAAGCGTATGGAAACGGTTGATGAAGAAACACTAGACGCGGCACTTGATTTTATGGTTCGCGCAGTGAAAGCGGACAAACCATTCTTCGTGTGGTGGAACGCGACACGTATGCACTTTAGAACGCACGTGAAAGCCGACAGTAAAGGCGTAACCGGTGTCGGTAACTACGCTGATGGTATGGTTGAGCACGATCGACACGTTGGGCAACTATTGAAGCAAGTGGATGAGTTGGGTATCAAAGACAACACGATTGTTTTCTACTCAACGGATAACGGCCCTCACATGAACTCTTGGCCTGATGCGGGTACAACCCCGTTCCGTGGTGAGAAAAACACCAACTGGGAAGGCGCATACCGTGTACCAGCAATGGTTCGTTGGCCTGGTAAGATTGAACCAGGAACCGTATCTAACGAAATCATGCACCATATGGACTGGATGCCAACCTTCGTTGCCGCCGCTGGTGATGACCAAATCAAAGAGAAACTACTCAAAGGTCATACTGCCGGTGATAAAACGTTTAAGGTTCACTTAGATGGTTACAACTTCCTTCCTTACCTAACGGGTGAAGAAGAGAAAGGCCGTCGTTCGGAGATCTTCTACTTTACCGATGATGGTGATTTAGCGGCGCTTCGTTACAACCAATGGAAAGCGGTGTTCATGGAGCAGCGTGCAACGGGTACCATGCAAATTTGGGCTGAGCCGTTCGTGACGTTACGTCTTCCTAAGCTGTTTAACCTGCGTATGGACCCATACGAAAACGCAGACATTACATCGAACACATATTACGACTGGTTGTTAGACCATGCTTATATGTTCGTTCCAGCACAAGCGTATGTGGGCAAGTTCCTAGAAACCTTTGCTGAATATCCGCCACGTCAAAAAGCTGCGAGCTTTAGCTTGGATCAGGTAATGGAAAAACTGCAGGAATCTCATAACAAGTAAGTGATTGTTTGAGTGAAACTGAACAGATTGAAGAGCTCTTAGGAGCTCTTTTTTTATGCGCATATCGATGAGTAAATCCCGGTCGTGAATACGAATCACAACAATCGAGCTCATTGCCACTAAATAATTGTAAATTCGTTGTTTTTACGTCTACCTTATTAAGCATAAGGATGTATAAAAACAAGGAATGTTATGTCTGCATGGTTGTGCTCACTGGTAAACGGATTGAAACACCAGCGAGTCGCAGTATTATCCGCAATCTTGTCTTCACTGATGTTGTCGCTGTTCAGTCTGAACGCTTATGCCAACGAGCAAGACCCTAATATCAACTCTGATATTTCAAAGGCCAACTTTGTAGCTTCGCACGTTAGCTCTGATGCTTTACCTATCGGCTCTAAAGCCACGTATGTCGGTTCGGAAGCGTGTGTTGATTGTCATAGTGCAGAAGTCGAAGCGTGGGAGGGCTCTCATCATGATATGGCGATGAAGCACGCTACAGACGAATCTGTATTAGGTGATTTCAACGATCAAACGGTCACTCATGACGGAAAACCCAACCGATTTTTCCGCAAGGGCGAAGAGTTCTGGGTCAATATTGAAGGGCAAGACGGCCACTTTAAAGATTACAAAATCAGCTATACCTTTGCCTTTGAACCACTACAACAATACATGGTTGAATTTGAAGACGGCCGTGTACAGTTGATTCCTTTCGCTTGGGATTCTCGCACTGAGGGCGAAGGCGGTCAACGCTGGTTTCACCTCTATCCTGATACCACCAACACCGATGAATTTTACTGGACCAATAGCGGTCAAAACTGGAACTTCATGTGTGCTGATTGCCATTCAACGAACCTAGAGAAAAACTACGACAGCGCGAGTAATACCTACAACACTACTTGGTCTGAGATTAATGTCGGTTGTGAAGCGTGTCATGGCCCTGCGAGTGAGCACGTTGAAAAGGCTCAGCTAGCAAAAGCTAACGGTGGAAAGGATGCTCCAGTCTCGGCGCATTATGGTTTTGACCGCGACTTGTCGAAGTCGGTCAAAGAGTGGATCTATCAAGAGGGTAATTCAACCCTGCAACCAAAAGACATCATCCATACCAATCAAGTTCAAACCTGTGCTCAATGCCACAGCCGTCGTACTCAGTTAAATGAAACGGGTGATCACGTTAACGGGTCTTTCTTTGATAAGTATCGCTTGAGCTTGATTACCCCAGAGCTTTACCACAACGATGGTCAAATCTACGATGAAGATTACGTTTACGGATCTTTCCTTCAATCCGTGATGGCTGAAAAAGGCGTTACATGTACTAACTGCCACGATCCTCATACCGCTGAACTAAAAATTGCGGAAGAAGCCGTGTGTAGCCAATGTCATATTGCATCAGAATACACGCCTGAAAAGCACACATTCCACGAAGCGAATACTGAAGCTTCACAATGCACGACTTGTCACATGCCAGAGACGACTTACATGGAGGTCGACCCAAGGCGTGACCACAGTTGGCATATCCCACGTCCTGATATTAGCCAACACATTAAAACGCCGAACGTGTGCACTAGCTGTCATGCAGATCAAACCGACCAGTGGGCAGATAAGCAAATCGGTGAGTGGTTCCCAGATTCTAAGTATCGTAATCAGCAGCACTTTGCCGTTGCCTTTTATGCTGACTCGATAGGGCACAGAGGTGCAGAGGATGCGTTGGCATACTCGGCTCAGGACTCTAGCTTAAGCAATATCATTCGTGCATCGAGCTTAGAACGTTTGGGCGGTAATACGGGTAAGAATACGCTTATTTCGCTGGCAAGAGCGGTGAAACATGATGATGAAATGATCCGTTTGGGTGTGGTACAAGGCTCGTCTGGTTTCCCATTCACTGACCGTTGGCAAATTCTAGAGCCGCTACTGAAAGACCCTGTATTGTCGATTCGTTCAGAAACCGCAGTCGCATTAGTGCGTTATTGGGGAGAAATGAACCCTCTGCAGAAAGACCAAATCAAGCCTGCATTAGAAGAGTACATTGAAATACAGCAATTTAATGCCGACAGAGGATTTGGACGTACTAACCTAGGCAACGTTTACCGAGATTTAGGCCAGCACGACAAAGCGATTGAGTTTTATCTAGGCGCTATCGAGATTGAGCCTTATTTCGAAAACAGCTACGCCAATTTAGCGGATTTGTATCGAGCGCAAGGTAACGAGGCAAAAGCGTTGTCGACCTTGAAGCAAGGTATTGAAGCTCAGCCTAAATCGAGTGTTTTGCCATACAGCACAGGATTGTCTCTGCTTCGTGTGAAAGATTACGAACAAGCAACGGACTACCTTAAACAAGCCGCTGAAACTGCGCAAACCGACCCTCAATATTGGTATGTGTACGGATTGGCTTTGGAAAAATCGGATGTGCTTACGGCAAGTCAATCACTGCATAAGGCTTACCAATTTAGCCGCAACCCACAGCACCTGTATGCCCAGTGTGAAGTGTTGGCGCGAAACAGTCATATACCGGGCGTACCAAAGGCGTTTGAGCAATGTATTTCATCATTGAGCAAAGTGGCACCGCCGGAAGCCATTAACCAATTGAAAGCTAGGTTTAAATAAAGCGATGAGGTGAGCTTGGCTATCGAGCTTGCTGCTTATTCCGCTTGTAACCAATTATCGCGTTTATAACTGTTTATCATGTGTATAACTAATAGTTATGGAGCTTGTGAGTAGGATGTACGCAGCCAGATTGAATTAAGGGAAGACCTATGAACCATGCGCAACAAGCAATAAACCAACTGATTGAACAAACAGAGAAAAGTGTTATCGGTCAGAGCCACGTCGTTCGGGCTCTGGTGATAGGGTTATTGACTAATGGCCATGTGCTTTTAGAGGGACTTCCCGGTACAGCGAAAACTCGCTCAGTAAAATCGCTGGCGAATCTACTGAACACCAGTTTTGGTCGAATTCAATTTACGCCAGACCTGCTGCCATCTGATGTGACGGGCACGGAGGTGTATCAAGAGCTTGATGGAAAGCCTCAGTTGCATTTCCAACCGGGTCCTATTTTCAACAGCATTGTATTAGCCGATGAAGTGAACCGTGCGCCTGCAAAAGTACAGGCTGCTCTGCTTGAAGCGATGGCGGAGGGGACGATTACGGTGGGTGGTCAAACTCACATCCTGCCAGATTTGTTCATGGTGCTAGCCACACAAAACCCAGTTGAGCAAGAAGGTACGTATCCACTGCCTGAAGCACAAATGGACCGTTTCATTATGAAAGTGACAGTCGACTATCCAGAAGATGAAGCTGAACGCGACATCATTCGACTTGTGCGCAGTGAGGAACTCGGTAGCGAGACCAGTTCAGAATTAGTCACGCCACAACATATTGAACCTGAGTTGGTACTTGAAGCTCGGCGCCAACTTCCAGACATTGCCGTTTCTGATTTAGTTGAGAACTACATTGTGGCCTTGGTGATGGCAACTCGTAAGCCAGAGCGTTACCCAGAATCAAACTTGTCTAAATGGATTGAGATTGGTTCAAGTCCGCGTGCATCTATTTCATTGGATAAATGTGCTCGCGCTTATGCGTGGCTGCAAGGGCGTGACCATGTCACGTTGGACGATGTGCGTGCCATGTTACCAACCGTATTAGGTCACCGATTCTCGTTGTCTTACGACGCATTGGCCGATGGTGTTGACCATCAAAGAGTGGTTGAAGAACTGCTCGATAATGTTGAGATTGGATAACTAGGGGGCGTGATGGCGAAGCCAACACAAGCTCCCAAATCGCAAGGCCTTGATCCACGACTGTATTGTGATTATTCAAGGTTAGTGCGAATTCAGGCTCAAGCTGAGTCGTTTTCACTGTTACCTCATTTAAAAGCGGGCAGCGTACTTTCGGGCAGACATAACTCTTTGTTCCGTGGTCGTGGTTTGAACTTCGAAGAATTACGTCATTACCAATTGGGTGATGATATCCGTAATCTCGATTGGAAAGTTACGATGCGAACGGGTAAGCCTCATGTTCGTAGCTATACCGAAGAGAAAGACCGTAATGTGATGATCTGTGTCGATCAGCGCAGTTCGATGTTCTTTGCGTCTCAAAACACCATGAAATCTGTTGTGGCTGCCGAAGTGGCGGCATTGTGTGGATGGCGAGTGCTGAAAGATGGTGATCGAGTTGGTTTCGTTTTGGCGTCGCACCAAAAGCTCTTTCATACCAAAGCGCAGCGTTCTCAATCGGACTTATTGGCTCAGTTAAAACATCTTACCAAGGCTAATCAAAGCTTAGGTGTCAGTGTGAGCGATAGCGAAGGTGTTGGATTTAGCCAGTGGATTGAACTGATAAAACGAATGAGATTAAAGCAATCGACCTTAATCTTTATTAGTGATTGGCGAGATTGCCAAGAGCAACATCTTGACCGACTAAAGCAACTGCAACAACACAACGACATCTTAGCCATTATGGTCACCGATCCATTAGAACAATCATTGCCTCAAGATCTGGCAAGCGCAAACTGGGTGGTGGGTGATGGTCGCTTTCAACTTAATCTGGATAGCCAATCTAAGGTTAACCTCGCAAGTAAAAGCCTTGCCCAAAAAGCGGCACTTCAGAAACTGTCCCTTGCTAAATTGATGGCGATGAAAAACCTCCCTTATATAGAATTAGACACGTCGGGCAATCACATATCACAGCTGCAGAAACTAGTGGGAGGGCGCTAAATGGCTGTTGAACATACGCCTCCAAGTACTTATATCCTTCGCGACCTACATGATGTCGCCATTCCTGACAGTGTGAGCTGGGCTCCTCAAACGATCGGCTGGAAGATCCTTGGCGTTATTCTGTTATTGGTCGCTATCTATCTGGCTTATCGCTTGGCGTTAAGGTGGTGGAATAACCGTTATCGCAAAGAAGCGCTTCAAGAACTCATGGTACTGGATGCAAGAGACAAGAACTCAACCGAACGAACCTTTAAAGTCCTCAAAGTGGTGCTTCGTTACCTAGACAGCAGTAATGCCAAGTTGTTTGGCCAAGCTTATGTGAACCGTTTGAACGCTTATCTGCCTGTTAGCGCCAACACGAGTGAAAACAGCAATGCGTTCTTTGCCGATGAAGTTTCGGAATTATGGATGCAAAGCCTAATTGACCCTAATGTGCGTTTGAGCTTTGAACAGCGTTTAGAGGTAATTCAAACCGCGATGATGTGGCTAAAACTTCACAAGCCGAATGTACAGGTAACGGTTGAGGGGCAAGACAATGTTTGATGTTTTATCTGCCAGTTTTGAATTTGCGCATCCGCTGTGGTTTATTGCGCTGCCTTTACCGTTGTTGGTCTACTTTGCGGTGCCAGCTTATCGAACTAAGCAAATGGCGATTAAGGTGCCATTTTTTCGAGAATTGGTAGAAGCGATTGGGGAAGCACCGTCAGAAGGTGCAAGCCAGTTAACTCCAAGCTGGTGGCAACGAACCACGCTCATTATTACTTGGGTATTGGTCGTGTGTGCGTTAGCGAAACCAACCATTCTTGGTGAGCCACAGGTTCGCGAACAATTGGGTCGTGATGTGATGGTGGTGGTCGATTTGTCTGGCTCAATGGCGGAGCAAGATTTCACTTCTAAACAAGGCGATAAAATCTCTCGTTTAGATGCGACCAAAGAGGTGTTAGCCGATTTTGCGAAAACCAGAAAAGGAGACCGACTCGGTTTGATCTTGTTTGGTGATGCAGCGTTTGTACAAACGCCATTTACCGCGGACCAAGATGTATGGCTTGAACTGCTTAATCAAACCGATGTCGCGATGGCAGGGCAAAGTACGCACTTGGGCGATGCAATTGGCTTGGCGATCAAGGTGTTTGAACAAAGTGAAAAGCAAAGTGCTGCCGTTCAAGATTCAAACGTCGACACCAACGAAAAAGAGAAAGTCGTGATCGTATTAACAGACGGTAATGATACAGGAAGTTTTGTTGAGCCTATCGATGCCGCAAAAGTCGCCAAGGCTAAAGGCGTTCGAATTCACGTTATTGCGATGGGCGATCCGCAAACCGTTGGAGAGGTTGCTCTGGATATGGAAACCATCAAGCGTGTCGCTCAAGAGTCAGGTGGCGAAGCCTTTGAAGCACTTAACCGCGACGAACTGACCAAAGCCTATGCTCAGATTGGTGAGCTTGAACCTCAGTTATATGAAAGTACCACTTATCGCCCTAAACAGGGGCTGCACCACTATTTGATGGCGATTGTTGTAGTGATGTATTTGACCGCATTCAGCTTAGCAACGATACGCCGAAGATCGCTGCTCGCTTCTTCTGTTAAGAATTTGAAAGGAGAGAGTGATGCCTGATTCTCTCACGATACAACAGTTTTTTACCCAGTTTCATTTTATCCGACCATTGTGGTTGTTGGCCTTTATTCCAATGTTTTTCCTGTTATGGGTTCGTTGGAGAGAAGAGACCAAACCAACGTGGAAAGACATTATACCTGCACATTTACGTGATGCATTGACGATTGGCGAAACAGGCTGGCGCAAGCAACTGCCGTTGAAGCTATTGGTGGTAATTGTGACTATCGCCATCATTATCTGTTCTGGCCCAACATGGCAACGTGAAGCATCGCCTTTTGGTGAAGACAAAGCGTCGATGTTGGTTGTGCTTGATAATAGTGAATCTATGCTTGCTAAAGATTTGCCTCCAAGTCGCTTGGAACGATCTAAGCAGAAAATTAGAGACTTATTGGCAGCTCGCAAAGGCGGTAATACGGGCTTAGTGGTTTATGCAGGCAGCGCACACGTGGCGATGCCCGTCACGCAAGACAGCAAGGTGTTTGAACCGTTTCTAGCGGCTATCACACCCGATATCATGCCTGTTTCAGGTAAGTCAGCAGAGGAAGCACTGCCACTGATTAATCAGCAACTGTCTGGTGAGTTAGGCTCTTCTGTACTGTTGGTATCAGATGGTGTAAACCCAAGCACCATTAGGGCGTACGAGAGTTTCTTTAACGACAATCCGTATCAGTTGCTCATTCTCGCCGCAGGAAACAGTAATGTGGTGAGCGATAACCCTGTCGACCTAGATTCACTGCGTAACTTAGCGAGTAAGACGGGTGGACGAGTGATTGAAGTGACCGTTGATGATTCGGATATCCAACAACTGAACAGAGCGGTTGAAAGAAACATGCAGCTCAACGGCGAATCTTCAATGCCTTGGAAAGACATGGGCTATGGACTGCTTATTCCAATGGCTTTCATTATGTTGCTATGGTTCAGAAAAGGGTGGTTGGTGCAGTGGTGTGTTGTTAGCCTAGTTATTTCAGGCAGTATTTATTCACCAAGCACTTTGGCGAAAACAGTCAACTTAACTGCTGAGAAACCCGTTGTGGTGGAGTCGTTTACAGCTTTGGATAAGACCACTCAATGGTGGTGGGACTTATGGCTAACGCCCGACCAACAAGGTCAACGTTTGTTGAACCAGAAAGAGTACCTTCAAGCTGCCAAACATTTTACTGACCCAATGCGAAAGGGCGCGGCTTATTACTATGCTCGTGATTTTAAGCTCGCTCACAGTGCGTTTTTGCAAACCAAAACTGACCTTGGTTTGTACAATGCAGCGAGTGCGTTAGCTAGGCAGCGTGAATACCTTTCCGCACGAGACCTCTTGAAATCATTAAGTGAGAAAGAGGATCTGTCACCAGAACTAAGAACGGATGTGGAGAACAATCTTGCTGTGCTTAGTGGAATTGTCGAAGAGGTAAACCGAACCAGTGAAAGCCAGTCTGGAACCACAGATGGCCCTGAAGAATCTTTAGAACTCGAAGACGATCAGCCGCGAACGGGTGATGGCGCTGAAGAAGAAACGGTAGCGGAATTGATGCTTAAGGAAACACTTAACGCCAATGAAATCTTGGGCAGCCAAGAGCTTGCCGACAAGTGGTTAAAGCGAGTAGAAGCCGATCCTAAGTTCTTCTTGAAATCCAAATTCCAAATTCAGTTAAGAGATCCTGCGCCTTCTATCGAACAGACACCAAAACAGGAACAGGCATCAAAACAGGAGCAAACGCAATGAGTCGATATGATTTAGCTCTTGAATCGATTCAAGTAAAGGTAGGGCGCTCAGAGTCCTTTAAACTAACCAAGACCTTGCTTGTGTCGATGGTTCTATTGATTAGCACTGTTTTCCCTACTTTTGTTTCTGCTGCAGATATCTTCGATCTCCAAAAAAGTGGTGACGTTGAGCTTATCGCTTGGGTAGGGGAAAAGCCAAAGTCAGGCGATAAGATAACGCCGGGCAAAGTCAGCGTAAATGAGCAGGTCATTCTGAACATTGAGGTGGCGACACCGCGCTGGTTAACGGGCGGCACTCGAATCGGCAGTATCGAAATCCCTAACGTTATCGCTAAGCAGCGTAACCAACTCGCGACGAACTACACAGAAAGAGTCGGTGGTACTACATGGTCACGTCAGCGTTGGGAAGTGACGCTTTATCCGATGACTTCCGGTGAGTTTGTTATTCCAACCGTACCGGTTCGTATCCAAGTTTCTGCTCCTGATGGTTCAAACGTGGGCGGTACGCTTTACACGCAGCCGATTAAGTTTGAAGCTTCGTTGCCTTCAGGTTTACTCGATAATGAAACGCCTTGGTTTTCTGCGACAGAAGTAGATATAGAGCAGCAATGGCAACGCTCAAGTGAAGAGCTAAAAGTTGGCGATGCTATTACTCGAACTATCACGATTAAGGCAAAAGACAGCTTTTCTGTGTTGCTGCCAGATGTGTTGAACAATGAATCGACCCAGCAGTACCAAGCTTACCCGCAACCTAATCGTTTAGATGATACTCAAGATCGTGGTAACTACCGTTCCAGTCGAATTGAGGAGACGGTTTATGTTATTCAGCAGGGCGGTGAATTTACGCTGCCAGAGTTTTCATTTCAGTGGTGGGACAGCAAAAATCAACGCCTTGAAACCGTGGTGATAAAAGGGAATCTGTTTGAAGCCAAACACACAGTCCAATCTTTCATCAAGGCTTACATGTCAGTGTTTATTAGCGTTGGTCTGGCACTGTTGTTCAGTGTGGCGTGCTTTGTTTCGGTTAAACGTTATTATGCGAACCGCCCAACACCAGGTTGGTTGGTACTACGTCGTTTACTCAAGCAAGGTAATTGGGCTGCATTAAGAACCTTTATCTACCGTCAATTGCGAAACGAAACCTCTCAGTTAGAGCTGAATAAAGCGCAACATGATAAAGCGAAAAATGGTAAATCAAATGGGCAAAAGCGTTGGCTAGAGGATAGCGAAGCCCTTCAACAAGGATGTGAAGATAAAAACGTATTCACCCGTTTATGGAAAGGGTTACGTAACTTGCCCAACGAGAAATCAAGCCAGAGTCAATCTCGTTCAATTGCCGCTCGCTTGAAAATCCCTAAAGCCTTGCCAAACTTAAAAGATAGAACTAAGTAGCAAACTTTAGTTATTCGCATCGAACATAATCGGCAGGTTCTCTACTATGGGGAACCTGCTTCTTTAATATGGAACTGTATGAAAAGTACCGAACTAAATCTAATTCCTATATTTGTTGCTATCTATGAAGAGCAGAACTTATCTAGAGCTGCTAATCGCATGGATATAAGCCAACCAGCAGTGAGTAAAGCACTTGCAAGGTTGAGAGATATCTATGATGAGCCACTGTTTCATCGCACCACATCAGGCGTAGAGCCAACCACATTCGCTATTGATATCTATCCTGCAATGGCCGCTGCACTTAAAAACTTTACTTCTACCTTATCCGCATCAAGAGACTTCGATCCTAAAACCTCAGGCCGCGTGTTTTCCATTGCCTGCGTCTCGGCGGCGAGCTACGAAATGATGCCAAAAGTCATGCGGTTAATCAGCCAAGTCGCACCAGGTATCGCGTTAGAGGTTCATCCTCTGTTTACCGAAGACTATGAGTCTGATTTAAGGCTGCAAAGACACGACGTGATTGTTGATATGACGCCTAAAGGAAGAACCATGCTTAAGCACGAGGTGATTTCTACAGAAGAGCTGGTGGTGGTGTGTAGTAGTGATCATCCTACGGTTGGCGATACCATCGATATGGAACAGTTCTTAGCACTCGAGCATGTGGTGGTCTCTAGGTGGCATGCGCGCAAAAGCTTATTAAGCTCTGAGCACTATAGTGACCTTGAGAAACGTAGAATCGTGTATCGCGCAGCGGGCGTTGTAGAGATGCTTCCTGTTATCGAAGGCTCTGAGTACATCGGAGTAATGCCTATTTCATCAGTGCATTGTTTTGCTGAAAAGTACGCGGTAAAAACACTGCCATTGCCCTTCGAGTTGGAAGACCTCGATATGTGTATGATTTGGCATCCAAGCCGTACTAATGAACCAAGCCATAAGTGGTTACGAGCTAAGATCAAAGCGGCAGCAAAAGAGTTATCAAGTTAGCCTATACAAGGACATAGCCATGGACAGCATTCGCGTGATTTTAAACGGAAAGAAAGCCAATATCCCGGAATTAAGGCAAGCCATCTTTGCGGCGAGGGACAATGATATTGACCTGCAAGTTAGAGTGACTTGGGAATCGTCGGACATGTTTCGTTTGGTAAGCGAGGCAATATGCGATGGTGTTAAGCGTCTGATTGTTGTCGGTGGCGATGGAACGGTGAATGAAGCCGTTAACGCGCTCAACCAGTTCCGTGCCAGTGAAAGACCACAACTGGCGCTTATCCCAATGGGCACTGCGAATGATTTTGCTACCGCAACGGGAATACCTAACGATATTTCGGGTGCTTTTGAACTAGCGCTGGAAGGCAAGGCGTTTGCGGTGGATAGCGCGCGTGCGAATGACCGCTATTTTATGAATGTCGCTGCGGCGGGTTTTGGTGCTGAAGTCACAGCTGAAACGCCAGTCGAGCTTAAAGATTTTCTCGGTGGCGGTGCGTATACACTAACAGGTGTGGTGAAAGCACTTGGCTTTAAGCCCTACAGTGGCACGTTGCCCATAGACAAAGGCAGCTTTACCGGCGAGATCCTTGTGGGTGCTTTTTGTAATGGTCGCTTAGCGGGTGGAGGACAAGAGTTAGCACCCAATGCATTGATTGATGATCGCTGTTTACCCAGTCGGGTATCGAGCTATCACGCGCCACCATGGCAAGGTGGGTTATCCAAGTCAGTGAGAAGTTCGCCCCGCTGTATGCGGCCTTGAAGGAGAACCTACTTCAACAAGTGGTGGTTCAGGCGGATGAAACGCCGCTCAATGTGCTCAAAGAAGAGAAGCAGTGTTATATGTGGCTTTACTGCTCAGGCGCTGACTCGCCCGAAGCGGCACTGCCGAATGTGAAAAAATCGCCTTGTACGACTATCAAAACAGTCGCGCGAGGGTGTGCCCCGTGGACTTTTTAGGTGACTACAACGGTTATCTACAAACCGATGGCTACACGGCTTATCATGGTCTGCATCACGTCACTAATGTGGGGTGCTTAACGCAAGTTCATGGACGCGAAGAAGCTTCAAGGGGAAGGTAAATCGGGCAAGGCTGATAAAGCGCTGGCTAAACCCCCAAAGCTCTGCGGGATAGAATCACGCTTAAAAGGTGCGCCTGCCGAAGAACGCAAAGCAGAGCGTTAAGCGTATGCCAAGCCGATACTGGATGAGCTTTACCAATGGATGACAACCCAGAAGGTGATAGGCTCTAGCCCACTAGGCAAAGCAATAAAGTACACGCTCGGGCAATGGCCTAAACTCATTCGTTATATCGACGATGGTCACTTATCTATCGATAATAATCGCGCTGAACGCGCAATTAAACCGCTGGTTATTGGCAGGAAAAATTGGCTATTCTCCAACACACCAAATGGCGCTGAGGCGAGCGCGATGCTTTACAGTATCGTCGAGACTGCGAAAGCCAACGGTCTTATCCTCTAAAACTACATGGTCAAGTGCATGAAAGAGCTCGCGAAAGCAGAGCCTGATATCGACGCACTTCTACCTTGGACCTCTTCGGGTCAAGTCAAAACAGACCTCAACAATATTGGCTTTGGCCTCGAAACTTACGTTTGGTGCTAACTATGCCATCGGACTCTAATAACATATTTGGGTTCTTTGATGAGTTTGAAGCTTCAGAAGGAGAGTCACAGCAACCCCCTATAGAGCTGTTTCAAGAACCCGTTTAAATTTTATCAACCCTAGATAGTCAGCCAAAGAAGGTACAACAAGAAGTCTTTGTGATAAATAAAAAGCGACATCCACTCACGGTAGTGAATATATGTAGGATCACGTCCTGCATAAGCGATTTATTCAAATTTAAAGAGTGAATTAATATCGCACCATAAAGAAAAAATACTTCAAATACTCCAGAAATGAGCATGGCTGAGCATAGGGATTCTCAGGTTTGATGATACCAATATCAGGTCAGATGGCCGAACACATTTATGGGTACAACCATGAATTTAACGCATCGCTCACTCATGGTTATCGCTATCACTGTTGCTCTTTCTGCGTGGGGTAGTGATGAAACCAGCTCACGTCCTATTAAGCCAGAACCGCTTCAGACATTACCAACAGAGCAGGTTTCAGTATCCATCGGGGACGCGACTCTTTTCGCAAATAGAGAGTCTGTTGTGATCAATACCTTAGCAGGTGACGAGCAACGCGTATTCATTGAAGCGTTTAAAGGAATCACTTACGCCGATCAACAACGTTTTCAGCACAGTCACTCCGTCAATTAGAACACAATGCTGATAGCGCTATAGATGCGACACAATTTGGCGCCGTGTGCCCACAGCTTAAAATAACCCAGCAAGAGCAATCTGAAGATTGCTTGAATCTTAATATTTGGCGTCCTTCGGAGATCAATGGTTCAGAGTCATTACCCGTGTATGTCTTTATTCATGGTGGGGACTTTGAATATGGCGCAGGTTCTGATACCGACATTAACGGTGATACCGTCGTGGCTAAAAGATACCATTCGATATACGGGTGGCGTTGGCGCTGGAAAGGCGAACCTCGATATTTTCAAAGAGTTCAGTATAGGTGCGTCGTACAACAAAACGATTCAATTCGGCACAAAAACCTCGGGAGTCGCTGCGCTTCAGCAGCTCCAGTTTCGAGTGGCAAACACACCATTGATGCTGGGTGTGAAACAGATTATTGGCCAGAGCTCGGTAGAGTTTGAGACCAGTAATGAAGATGTGAATAACGCTATCAATGGCGTTATTCAATATTTTATGGGCGAAAGCTCGGTGACCTCTGGGCTGGGTGTTGTCGCGGAATACGATAATGCGATTGATAATCGTTGGACCGTTTCTGCGTTTTATGGCCTGGATAAAGCGACAGTAGAGGGCAGTCTGTCAGACGATGAAAGTGTCGATGCGTATGGTGCTGGATTTCGCTATCAGATAGCTTGCCGATATGGGTTACACATGGGGGTAGACCTCGCTTTTAGTTACGTTGACAGCGCGTTTTATATAACGGTTGGCAGTGGATTCTAATGATGGAAAGGTGGGTGTTAGTCAATCGATTGATTTTTCTACATGCAGCATAGTTTTCATAACAATCATGAACTAATATTCTTTTACAACAAACATAACAGGTATCAATATGAAAAATTACGACCCAAATGAATTGGACGCTACGCAAGTATTACTTGATGGTGTCGATACAGATAAACGTTCGACTTTGACTAAGTTAGCGGTTGGGGCTGCGGCACTGCCTTTTGCCTCTGTTTTACATGCAGCCCCTGAAAAACTGGTTGGCCAAAACATCAAACTGATGCCTAACGAGAAAGGGCCATTTGATATCGTTATCGAAAATGGCCGTGTTGTTGATCCTGAAACTGGACTCGACGCAATTCGTCACGTCGGTATTAAAGGTAAGCGTATTGCTGCAATCTCAGACAAAAAGCTGCAAGGCAAAACAATCATCGATGCTGAAGGTCTCGTGGTTGCACCTGGCTTTATAGATATGCACGCTCACGGACAACAACTTCCTGCTGCCCGTGCTCAAGCATTCGATGGCGTAACCACCGCTCTTGAGATGGAATCTGGTCTATTCCCAATCGGAACGTACTACGATATTACTGCTGCTGAAGGTCGCCCGATTAATTACGGCGCTTCTGTAGCATGGACTTACGCTCGTATTCAAGCAAAAGAACCTACGATGCCTGCTCCTGATGGTACGATTGTTTGGTTCCAGAAAGCTTTTTCTAAAAACAATTGGCAAAATACCCTAGCAACCCCAGATGAATTAAAACAAATTCTGGGCTCGGTTGAGCAAGGTCTTAAAGAGGGGGGCTTAGGCATTGGTATTAACGCGGGTTACGCACCAGGTTATGGCCACAAAGAGTACTATGATCTTGCTAAACTAGCAAAACGCTATGAAGTACCAACTTACACTCACGTTCGTTACCTAAACAGCGCAGAGCCAAAATCAAGCTTTGAAGCATACCAAGAACTCATTAGCCTGTCGGCGACAACGGGTGCACACATGCACATTTGTCACCTCAACAGCACGTCAGTACAAGATATCGAAGATTGTGCCGATTTAGTTCAATCCGCCATTGATCAAGGTTTAGCCGTTACTACTGAAGCTTATCCTTATGGTGCTGGCTCTTCCGTTATTGGCGCAGAAGTTTTCCGTGGTGACGATTGGTTACAACGTTGGGGTGTACCAAGCGCTAGCTACATGGAAGCGAATGGTAAAGCACTAAACCAAGAAAAAGTCACTGAACTACAAGCATCAGCGCCCGGTACCGTGGTTGTCATGCACTTCTTAAAACCCGATGAGAACAAAGAAGATCGCGCTAAAATGGACCGTTCAGTATTGTTCCCAGGTGCAGCTATCGCTTCAGATGCAATGCCTTGGATGGATGATAAAGGCGTATTAATTGAAGGTGATGTATGGCCACTTCCAAGCAACGCAATAGCTCACCCTCGCTCACTTGCTTGTTTCTCTCGTTTTATTGAAAAATATGTCGAGGAATACAAAGCGGTAACACTAGTAGAAGCGATGGAAAGAACTAGCTTAAACGCATGTCGTATTCTTGAGGATGCTGTGCCACAAATGGCAAATAAAGGTCGTATTCAAGTAGGTAAAGATGCTGATTTAGCTATTTTCAAACTTGATGAAGTAAAAGCCGTTGCAACATTTGATAAACCAAATGCCCTTTCTACAGGCATGAAATACGTACTTGTAAACGGGACACCTATCATTGAAGCTGGTGAAATGTTGTTAGATTCAAACCCAGGTGAAGCGGTTCGCAACAAAGTTACTGGCTAAGTTATCCTGACTTAAAAGGTTGGGCATTAGCTCAACCTTTTTTATTGCTTACCGAGTAAATATAGACAACGAAAATCGAAAGAGAGCATGCTATGAGCAAGAAGCCTATTCCAGTAACAATTTTAGCCGGATTTTTAGGAGCAGGGAAAACGACCCTACTAAACCATATATTAACCAATGCAAATGGAATGCGCATGGCTGTGATCGTCAATGATTTTGGATCAATCAATGTTGATGCGGAGTTAGTTAAATCTGAAAGTGAAAATATGATCAGCCTAGAGAATGGCTGTATCTGTTGTAACCTTGCAGAAGGACTAGTCGTTTCGGTAATGCGTTTACTCGCATTAGAGGAACGCCCAGACCATATTATTGTTGAAACTTCAGGTATCGCAGAACCCAAAGAAGTGGCACTTCAATTTGAAGATCCGGAACTGCAAGCACACGCACCTTTAAATGCAATCGTGACGACGATCGATGCGGAAAACATTTTAGGGCTAGAAGGCCCAATGGAGACGTTGTCGAAGCAGCAAATTCAAGTGGCTGACATTGTTCTGGTTAATAAAGTTGACCTAGTCGATGCTGATAAACTAGAGCAAGTCAAAGCATGGTGCCGAGTACAAGCTCCGTTTGCTAAATTGATTGATATTTCATTCGGCGAAGTGGATTTACCTATCTTATTTGATGCCCCTGAAAGTACGCGCTTTGTCACTAACAAAATAGCGGCTGATCAAAAGGAATGCCAGCACCATGATTGTCATGATGAGCACTGTCATCACGTGAACCATGATTTCGAAACATTCAGCTTTGAAACTGATCAACCGCTTAATCTACAAAGTTTGTATCCTCTACTGCAACAGTTTTCAATTGATGCTTATCGCATGAAAGGTATTTTAAATTTAACCGATCGTCCTGATCATCGCTGTGTATTTCAGTGCACGGGTCAGCGAGCCAATGTGACGGTTGGAGATGCATGGGAAGATGATGAATCTCGTTCGTCACGGTTAGTCTTCATTGGACCTAAAGGTGGCCTTGATAAAGAGAGTATGCGTAAAAAACTGAACGCACTGGTGGCGTAGTTAGAACGGAAATGGAGTAGATGGCAAGCCTATCAACCTAGCGCTTGCCTATACCTAGCTTACCTCTGCCTACTTTGCATTGACTCATCCTAAGCATCCTTATCTTATTGAATTATTGGCTAATTTCGATTCTATTCGGTTTTTCCAAATCCATATTGCTCATTCCCCTCGCCATCTGAAACAAAATAGTCTTATCGATTTTCGAGACTCTGTTCATCAGTACCTTCTCAGAATCGTTTAACGTCAAAAAGCAGATAAAGACTCAATCGTGGGTTATTGGGGCGTGTTGATCAGCGATTGTTAGCTCGATGGTTAGTCCTCAATGATGGAATCAAAATGACGACTAAATATAGAATAAACCATGATTTGTCCCGCCATAATCGCGCCAAACATCAGCAAGGCGGACAGACCAATATTCGGAATGGGTAAAATGGAGGTCGCAAAGAAGGACTCACTTGCTCCGACAATGATTCGACTACCGGGGACAAGAATGATGATCCCTTGAATAATGTATATGAGTGGTGGAACGTGACGCAATTTTCCCATCCCCAACCCGTAAAGCGTAATGAGTATTGTGCTTACCCATGTACCTACAACCCAATCGGAAGTAAACCAATGTGGCCCCCACATGCCAATTGCCGCGACAGGAAGGCCTAAGAGAATTTCTGTCATACTTGCGTTGAAAATAAGGCCAATAGCGACAGAAATCCCGATCAGTGCGGTGACATGAAGAACGAATGGGATTTCATCAATAAATACCGGTACCGATAATGGTTGATTGATTATGTTGGCTAAGCCTAACCCCATAACAATGCCGATGAATATTTTCATTACTATGAGTGCGCTTTGTGCAAGCAGTTCGATACCTGACCGAAAGTCATTGAGAGCAAGACTGGCTAAGCCGTTGGTGACGGTTAACCCAGGAATAAAAAGGACAATGGAAGAAATGCACAGTGCCAATGTTGGTAAGCCGGGAACCTGTGCCGCTATCATACCGGTTAAAAAACTGGCTACTAAGGCGACAAAGAACTCGACAAGAATGCTTCTTGGCCCAGTCAGGAGAATTTGTGCTAGCCAGGCTATAGCGCCCAGAATAATGGATAAACCGACCGCCAGATAAGTACTGCCAACTAACATTAAATAACATGGCGGAAGCAATAAATTGGCAAAGCACAAGGTACGATTCGAGTAGGTTTCTGAACCTTCGTAATGGGAATGAGTCGAAAACCCTTTAAGCGTTGCGACTAAATCACGTAAGTTAACCGAGGGTGGTTTTTTGTTTTCCATCACGACTTTTTGCGTGGGTTGCTCAAAAATAGTGATGACTTTTGTCGGGGTCACATCAATAGAGACATCAATGTTCTGGCGTTTTGCATAAGCTTGAGTGTATTGAGCTACCGAGTAAGGCGCACAACCAGATTGATGTAATCGGTCCGAAAAGCTCAAAATTTCTTGCTGGCATTGTTCGATATGATTTGTTTGTTTCATTCTGTTTGTTTCTCAATAACCAAGGCGATATATGTTTGAGGGGCATTCTAATTCAATAGTATCCTCATTCAAGCGTAACCAATAGTCGTGTATAGAGGACGGGCTCCTACAAACGAACAAGGCAATGGTTAAAAAGATAGGATTCATTGAATGAGAGGTTATCAGTTTATCGTTGAGGTAAATCAGTCATTGTTGAAGCTGCAACCTCAAAAATAGATCCGCTCACGCAGCTATTTGAAGGCGTAAAACTCCAAATCCATGAGGTGATTGATTTAACTCTGAGGCTTTTAGAAAAGCTCGGTAATGAGTAAAGGAAACTAATATTTAGGAAATGGAAGCCTAAATAAGATTGATGATGAGCGTTAGAATCACAACTAGAATGGAACCGACATAAGCAATTTCAATAATGTTTGAATCAATCCAGTTGCAGTATGCTTGAATTGCTAAACTCAGTTTGTTTTTCATAATGGCCTTTGGGAAATTAACCGAAATCTACTGTAAATAATAGCTTATTATGAGTGAGCTTTGGTGACGGTTTCAAAGGTTCCTTAGCGCTAACAGTGTGATTGCGGCGCTCACGTATTAACAATATCGTCCCGTGGGTTCATGGGGCGGATACAGTCGATAAGGTTTAAGAGCAGAAAGTTGGGCTAAAAAAGAGCCGCTTATTTGTGGTTCATCGCGGCTTTCCAAGAAGTAGTCGGTATCTCG